>CAZAYQ010000108.1:0-5785 GCA_964489345.1 uncultured Clostridia bacterium
ATTGCTCGTAATTATTTATTGCAAAACTCTTGTTGCTCCGTAATAATAATATGAAAAATATCCTGTGTTTAACGGACTGATTTTAACAGATTGTCCAGGTACCGGTGAATGGATGAAATTTCCGTCACCGACATAAATTCCTACATGATTCAACCAAGAGGAGCTTGCTGAATATTTAAAATATACTAAATCTCCGGGCATAAGCTCTGATTTTGCAATCCTAATACCTATTGAATACTGGTCTGTTGAAGTTCTTGGCATTTCAACCCCGAAATTTCTCATCACATACTGAACATATCCGGAACAGTCAAATCCCCTTGGAGAATTCCCGCCTGATGCATATGAAGTTCCTAAAAATGTTTTTGCATACTCAACGATATTTGCCCCTGGATGTACTGACTCATCTCCATCCATAGTTATAAAAATACTGACAAATTCAGCACAAATATATGCAGTGTCTGATTTATAGCTTATTTCATACCAGTTTTCGGTTCCGGACATTATCTCAACTGTTGTTCCAAATAATAATTTCCCGATGCTTTCTGCTTCATTAGAGGGGCTGCTCCTTACATTTAATAAAGGAATCATAACAATTCCCCTTTTAACCGGTTCAGCTTCTGAAGCGAATACAGCATTAGACAGCATAATTGACGCAATTACTGTTATTATAAGAATCTTCATGATTTTTGTCATAGTCTCATCCCTTATATTAAATTATATTCTTTTCTGGTTTTAATGTTAATAAAACTATAATTTCAAAATATCTAATAATGAAAACGATTTTTATAAAGGTTATCAGAAATTTTAATTTATGTCAACCAAAACATTTGTTTTAATTCTCCGGATTTCATTATTGACATTTAGGAGACCGCTTAAGAAAGGTTTGCGTCTATTGTTAACTTTTTATCATTCGAATAATTGTAAATTATATTAAAAATCCACTTAATTAGCCAGATATTGGTAATTATGTGGAAGTAATTACTTGACATTTCCATATAAAATTGTTAAAATTATAGCAGTTAAACTAACAAAATTTAAGGAGGATTTTAATGAAGGCGTTTGTAATGAAGAAAATTGGAGAAGTGGGCTGGGTTGATAAAGAGGTACAGGCATGCGGTCCTCTTGATGCGATTTGCCGTCCTCTAGCTGTTGCTCCATGTACATCAGACATTCATACTGTTTACGAAGGTGCAGTAGGGGAACGTACTGATATGGTCCTTGGTCACGAGGCAGTAGGTGAGGTTATTGAAGTTGGATCATTAGTTAAAGACTTTAAGCCGGGAGATAAAGTAGTTGTACCTGCTATTACACCGGATTGGGGATCCTTAGAAGCTCAACGCGGTTTTGCTCAACATTCAGGAGCACCTTTAGGCGGCTGGAAATTTTCCAATTTTAAAGACGGCGTATTTGCAGAACAGTTCCATGTGAATGAAGCGGATGCTAACCTTGCATTCTTGCCGGACGGTCTGGACCCGGCTGAAGCTGCAATGGTTTCTGATATGGTACCTACAGGATTTCATGGGGCAGAACTTGCAGAAATTGCATATGGTGAAAATGTATTAGTTATAGGTATTGGACCGGTTGGACTTATGGCAGTAAAAGGAGCATCTTTAAGAGGTGCCGGAAGAATTTTTGCTGTTGGAACCAGACCTAATTGTGTAGCTCTTGCTAAAGAATATGGTGCAACAGATATTATATCTTATAAGAATGGTCCTATTGACCAGCAGGTTCTAGAGCTAACAAAAAATAACGGCGTTGACAAGGTTATAATTGCCGGCGGTAATGTTGACACATTTGCCGAAGCTGTCAGAGCTGTGAAAGCAGGCGGAATAATCTCTAATGTTAACTATTTAGGCAGCGGAGATTATATCAAGGTACCTAGAGTAGACTGGATAGTTGGAATGGGACATAAAAGAATTGTTGGCGGTCTGATGCCTGCCGGCCGTATGCGTACAGAACGTCTGCTTGACTTAATGGTTTATGGAAAGTTGGATGTTTCAGGCATGCTTACACATAAGTTCGAAGGCTTGGAAAACGTTGAAAAAGGCGTGCAGCTTATGAAAGATAAGCCAAAAGACCTGATTAAACCGGTTGTTACTATAACTTATTAATAATAGCAGTAGCAAGATCGTAAAATAGTATTATGAAAAATCCTCCTGATTAAGCTGCAATATAACTTAATTAAAGAGGATTTTTTTATTACCCACCCTGTTTTAGGAAACTTCTTTCCCTAAAGGTTTTTAATTTCTAAACTTGTGGAATTCTCATTCTTCAAATTCAATAACATTTTTAAGTATTTTTACATTATACGATTAATCAGCTATTCACACTCATCATGGTGCTGGTGTTCATGACAAATTGAGCCGGTTGTTTGTAAATTGCCTTTTAAGTATTCTTCTGCTGCAATTTTTGCCTGGCCCCTGGCGCCTGTTATTACTTCAATTCCTTTTTCGTTGAATATATCAACAGCTCCTCCGCCCATTCCTCCTGATATTATTACATTTACCCCCAAATCATTTAAGAAGTTTGGCAGAAACCCCGGCCTGTGCCCAGGATTATTCACTGATTCGCTTTTTATAATCTTATTTCCTTCTGTTTCATAAATATTAAAATTTTCACAATGACCAAAATGTTCAGTAACCATTTCTTTTTCGCTTGCAACTGCTATTTTCATATTAGCCCTCCATCTTTTCTAAAATTTCTGCTATATTGGTAAATAAATCGTCTCCATAAAGCTCAATCATCCCTCTGTCACAGACAGATGATATTTTCGGATCCAGTGGCAGCTTGGCAATAACATTCAGGCCGTGAGATTTCGCCGTCTCCTCAATTTTACTTTCTCCGAATATATTATACTCTTTATTGCAGTCAGGACATTTAAAATACGACATATTTTCGACTATTCCTATAATTGGAACATTCATCGTTTTAGCCATTTTTACAGCTTTCTCCACAATCATTGATACAAGTTCCTGGGGAGAAGTCACAACAATGATTCCATCAACAGGAATGGACTGGAATACAGTAAGAGGCACATCACCTGTTCCGGGAGGCATATCAATAAACATGAAGTCTATATCTTCCCATATAACATCTGTCCAAAATTGTTTTACCGTGCCTGCAATAATGGGCCCCCTCCATATAACCGGGTCAGTGGTATTTTCAAGCAGAAGATTGATTGACATAAGCTCTATACCGGTCTTGCTTTTCACCGGAAGTACTCCATCTCCGTTAACCCTGGCCTTTTCTCTTATACCAAATGCTTTTGGTATTGAAGGACCGGTAATATCGGCATCCAATACTGCCACATTGTGGTTTCTCCTTTTCATTGTAACAGCAAGCATGGATGTAACCATTGATTTGCCTACTCCCCCCTTACCGCTTATAACACCTATTACTTTTTTGATATTGCTTTGAGGGTGGGGTCTTTCCAAAAAACTGGTCTGCTCCTCTTTTCTGCTGTCGCATTCCTGGCTGCAGGAAGAGCAGCTTTCATTACAATTTTCGCTCATTTTCTTCTCCTAAGTTAAGATTTTCATTGTCTTTTTATATACTTCTCGCACAGCTTCACCCGCCGCACAATCAATATCTATAATTGTTAATCCGCTGTTAACTGCCTCCACGGCCTTTTTATCAAAGGGTATCTCACCTGTAAAATCAATGTTGTTATTTTGGCAATATTGTTTTATTTTATCATTGTTTTCAATATTGGTATCATATTTATTTACACAAACTGCTAATTTTGTATTAAACTTTTTTGCTGTTTCTATGATTCTTTTCATATCGCTTATTCCGGACAAGGAGGGCTCAGCAACTATTAAAACCATATCAACGCCTGTTATTGATGCTATAACAGGGCATCCTATGCCCGGTGAGCCGTCAATAATTGCAAAGTCCGCATTAGATGCAAGCTTCATATTTTTCTTGACTTCTGTTACAAGCAGACCGGAATTTCCGCTTCCCATTTTCAGCCGGGCAGTTGAAAAAACCTTAGGCTCCCTGTATAAGGTCATATCTCCTGCCTTATAGGGAACCATGTTTATTGCTTGTGACGGGCATATTGCTTCGCATACTCCGCATCCTTCACAGTCATATACTTTTACACTGTAACCGTCATTATTATTGATTGCATCAAACCTGCAGTTCTCATAGCATAAATTACAGTCAATACATTTATCCTTGTCAATAACTGCTTTATCCAATCCATAATAATCTGAATTCTCTGGTATGGATTCTTCTTTCATAATTAAATGCAGGTTAGGAGCATCTATATCACAGTCTGCATAGGCGTTGACATTTGAAAGCTTGATAAATGCACCGGCAACAGTTGTCTTCCCGGTGCCCCCTTTGCCGCTGAGAATTAATAACTGTTTCATTTGTCCGCCTCCTCTAAAACAGATTTTAGCAATGAAGAAAACGAGCTGTGATATTTTTCATTCTTTTCTGATGCAATTTCTGCATTTGAATTTATTTTGCCCAATTCATGTTCAAAAGGTATTTTGCATAATATTTTAATATTATTTTTCTTGCAGTATTCTTCAGCCGGATTTTCCCCATCAAGACATTTGTTTAAAACTGCCCCGAATGGTTTATCAAATATTTTAACTAAATTATATACCATATCAAAATTGTGGACTCCGAATAAGGTGGGTTCGGCCACCAAAATGCAGTAATCAGCATCCTTTATGCTTTCCATTACGCTGCAGGAGCTTCCGGGAGGGCAGTCGATAAATGTGTATGGCTTATTATAAGCATTTGTTAAGAGTTTCTTTATTATGCTTACTCCCGTTTCTTCACCGGTATTTAAAATTCCGGTATAAATATTGGAATCCTTAAATATGCCCTCATGCACTTCCCCTATTTCCTTATCTTTCTCGGAAATGGCCTTTTCGGGACATAACAAAGAGCATCCGCCGCAAGAATGACAAATATCTTCAAACACGAATACATTATCCTTTATATAGGCAAGTGCATTGAACTTGCAAAATTCTACACATTTTCTGCAGCCATTGCATTTTTCTTTATCAACCAGTGGAATTTTAACGTAAATTTTTTCATTTTTTAGAATTTCCGGTTTAAAATAAAGATGTCCGTTAGGCTCCTCCACATCACAATCAATATAATTTGAATTTCCTGCAGCAAAAGTTAAATTTACGGATATAAATGTTTTTCCTGTTCCCCCTTTACCGCTTAAAACAGCAATCTTCATATTATCTTTACCTGTGACCATGAAACCCTGAATGTATCTCGGTTAATAGACTTAGTTTATCATTTTTCAGTTCATTTAAATTTTCTTCAACTGAGCTGTTTGATGCTTTGTAAATTTTAATCTTTGCTGCGTCCAGCACTTCTGCTGCATTTTGACCGCATCTTGGAGTTATCAATACATCTGCCCTATTGTCCGCAATAATTTGGGCTGCCTTAATACCTGCACCCCCTTGACTGTTGGCTGCACTGTTTAGAATAAAACTGCTGTCATTGCTGTCTGTATCATAAAACATAAAATACGGCGCCCTGCCAAATGACACACATACATTACCTTTAATATTATTATCATCTACCGGAATTGCTATTATCATTTTTTCCTCCAATGTTTATGACATATGCCAATTTTAAATTATAAGTTTAAAATCGGCATATGTCAATATTTATTTTTCTTCGTCCTGAAAGCCGTGAAAGCTTGAATGAAACTCACTTAACAAAGAAAGTTTGTTGTCAACTAAATAAGCGATATTTTCTTCTGCATTTCCCTCTTTGGCTTTGTAAACAAAAACTTCCGCATTTC
>CAZAYQ010000109.1:0-5777 GCA_964489345.1 uncultured Clostridia bacterium
AATTAAATATTTTTCTTCATTAAATTCAATTATATCGCCTTCTCTTAACTTTTTTCCCCTTTGCAGCACAACTTCCCCGTTAACCTTCACTAATCCGTCCAATATGACATTTTTAGCCATTCCTCCCCCTTCAACGGCATTAGTAAACTTAAGCAGCTGGTCTAATTTTATATATTCCGTATTAATACTTATTTTTTCCATAATTCCCCTTCTTGCATTTTGAACCGACAATCATTAATCTCCCATTTTATAACATGAAACTCTGAAAATAGAGTTAGGCTTCTTAACTTATTCTCACAGGCAGAACCATATAAACGTAGTTATCCGTATTCTTTTCCTTATCTTCATTTACTTCTTTAATGAAGCAGGGATTGTTTTTCCCTATTAAATTCAGTGAAATGATTTCACTGTCTATTACTTTTAAATAATCCAGTATATATTTTGAATTAAAACCAATTTTTATATTTTCCCCTTCTTTGTCAATTGATATATTTTCCTCAACATTGCCGTATTCAGAAGCGGAAAAAATCTGCATGTTGAAATCCTTAATATCCAAAATAATCAAATTGTTCTTGTCATCCCTTGCAAGAAGCGATGCTCTTTCAATACTGTCCCTTATCTCTTCAGTATTAACCTTTACTACAGATACATAATTATCTTTTATAATTCCTTCATAGTCTATGAACTTTCCTTCCAGCAGATTAGAAATTATAATAGTATGTTCTATTTTAAATGAAATATGACTTTCTGACACCACGATTTCTGCTTCACCCTTGTTTTCTTCAATAATTCTGAGTATTTCAAACAATGTCTTTGAAGGAATAACCACAGAAATCTCCCCCACATAGTCAACTTCTTCCTTTTTAACAGCCATCCTGTAGCCGTCAAGAGCTACAATGGTACACATATTATTTTTAATTTCTATAAGACAGCCTGTAAATATAGGTTTTATATTCTCTAATGCTGCAGCAAAATATGTATGCTTAATTAAATTCTTAAGTACTTCTGATTTAATCCTGAAGGATTCTCCCTCATTGTCAAATGTGTTGTCAGGATATTCTGTTGCTGAGTTTCCCAGTATATTTATTTCAGAATTCAGACACTTTATTTCCATATTGTTATTTTCCATAGTTTCAATAAAAACATCTGTGTTTGATGGAAGCTTTCTGACAAAGTCTCCTATTAATTTTGACTGGACTACAATAGAACCTTCTTCTTCTATTTCACAGGGAGAATATGTCTTTATACCCAAATCTAAATCCGTTGCTGTTAAAATAAGCATATTATTTTTTGCTTCAATGAGTATTCCCGACAATATAGGCAGGGGTGTTCTTGAAGAAACGGCCTTTTGTACAATATTAATGGATTTATTCAGTTCATTTTGGTTAACTTTTACTTTCATAACAGGCTCCTTTTGTTAATTTATATTGTTGATAAAATAATGTGCTTTGCACCAGTAGAAATATATAAAATGATAATAGTAATATTAGTAGGTGCTGTTAATTTGTTGAAAACCATATAAAACATTGCATTTTAGATATTTATAAATAATTAAGCTGTTGATTGTTTTATTTTTTATCCAATAGATAAAAATTTTCTTTTGTTTTTTAAAAAAACAACTAACAGTTTGTCAACATTCAATGTTAATTATTAAGCATTGAAATTAAATCATCTATATTTTTCTTAATTTCCTGAGAATTTTCCATATCTTCTTCAATTTTATTATAAGCGTGAAGAACTGTTGAATGATCTCTTCCTCCAAATTCCTCCCCTATTTTAGGCAGGGATAAATCTGTCAGCTTTCTTGAAATATACATGGCAATCTGCCTAGGATATGTAATATCTTTAGTTTTCTTTTTGGATGTCATATCATCAATTGAAATATTGTAATAATTGGCAACAACTTCTTTAATATCCGAAACAGATACCTTTTTATTCTTGGAAATCAGGTGTTTTAATGCTTCCTGGGCTAATTCCAGAGTAACTTCCTTTTTATTTGTAAGGGAAGCATAAGCATAAATTCGAATAAGTGCTCCTTCAAGTTTACGGATATTTGATTGTATATGCTGGGCAATATATGTAATTACTTCATCCGGAACATTATAATTTTCTGCTTCAGCCTTTTTCCTCAATATTGCAATTCTTGTTTCATAGTCCGGCGGTTGAATATCTGCTATTAATCCCCATTCAAAACGTGAACGCAGCCTGTCCTCCAAGGTAGGAATTTCTGAAGGAGGATTGTCGCTTGATACAATAATTTGTTTATTTGCTTCGTGTAAAGTATTAAATGTGTGGAAAAATTCTTCCTGGGTGCTTTCCTTTCCTGCAATAAACTGGATATCGTCAACCAAAAGCACATCAGCTTTTCTGTAGGTATTCCTGAATTCCTCATTGGTACCGTCTTTTATTGAATTGATAAGGTCATTGGTAAACTTTTCGCTCGTTACATAGAGCACATAGGTTTCAGGGCTGCTGTCTAAAATATAATGTCCGATAGCGTGCATTAAATGAGTTTTTCCAAGACCTACACCACCGTATATAAACAAAGGATTGTATGCTGTTGAAGGGGCTTCTGCAACAGCCAGGGAAGCTGCATGAGCAAATCTATTGCTGTTTCCTATTATAAAGTTGTCAAATCTGTACTTAGGATTTAATTTTCTTCCGTTATATACTGTATCTGTATCGTCTAAGCCATTTGCGTCCAATTTCCTTATTTCTTCCTTATCGATGCTTTCCCCCGGAATAGTAAATATCAGTTCAATTTCTTTTTTTAAAACATAAGAGAATGCATTTTTAAGAAAATTGTAATGTCTTTTCCTGATTGTATTTCTCAAAAAATCATCGGCAGTTTCCAAATAAATTGTGTTGTTCTTATATGCTACAATTTTCAGGGGCTTAAACCAAGTGTTAAAGCTGACTTGATTAGTATCTTCCTTTACTATTTCAAGTACTTCATTCCATAATTCTTCAAAATTCATAATTTCCTCCGGTGTTGATAAAAAAAATTAACATTATGTTGATTAATACTATATATATTGATAATATTAAGGATATAAACAGTTGTTTATAAAAATGTGAACATTTATATTAATTGAATAATTAATATAAACTGGCGATATATAACTCTTGTCCATTTAAATTGTTGATAAATAGTTATCCACAGACACCTACCATACTATCATTTTTTATCCACAATATCAATTTAATTTTAAATATTTTAAAAAATAATTGCAATATATCGGGAAATATAGTATAAAGGTAGGGGACACACCTTCTTGCAATTTGGGTGTTGACATAAGTATCTAAGAATAATATAATTAAAAATTGACTAATACTATATATTTAAACCATGTAATGAGGTAACAGCACTTATGACTTATGCTGCGAAAGATTACTCCGGTCAATTGATGTGCAGGTCACATATATATAGATTTCTGGAACAAGGAGGTGTTTTTAGTGAAAAGAACTTATCAGCCGAAAAGAAGACAAAGAAGCCGTGAACATGGATTTTTAAAAAGAATGAGTACAAGGTCCGGAAGAAATGTAATAAAGAGAAGAAGGGCAAGAGGTAGAAATAAACTGTCAGCATAAGGCCGCATATGTGGCCTTTTATTCCATGTTATACATTAAGGTAACGAAATGATAATAATAAAAAAGAATAATGAGTACAAAGCTGTATATAAGAGCAATAATTCCATATCTGATTATAATCTGGTCTTATTTATAAAAAAAAATGATTACAACTATAACAGATTTGGTTTTACAGCAGCAAAAAAAATTAAAAAAGCAGTGAATCGCAATATTATCAGGAGAAGACTAAAGGAAATCACAAGAAAAAACGAGTATAAATTAAAAGAAAGCTATGATATCGTACTGATGGCAAGGGTTAATGCTGTTGAATCCGATTATAAAAGTCTGGAAACATCTTTCATTAAGCTTATGAAAAGAAAAAATTTATATAAGGGTATATAAATTGTCCAAGTTATTAATTTATATTATACGAATTTATCAAAGATTTTCTTCAGGCTCTGCAGTCAGACACTGCAGATTTTATCCCACTTGCTCGCAATATTTTGTTGAAGCACTACAAAAATACGGTTTTTTTAAAGGTTCATACTTAGGTATTAAAAGGATACTGAAATGTCATCCTTTTAATCCGGGAGGATATGACCCTTTGAAATAGGAGGAAGGAATGAATTTAGATTTTTTAGCAGTGCCAATGGGCATGCTTGTTAAAATGGTATATCATATGGTATCCGGCATTGATTCCAAATATTTATCGGCATATGCCATATCAATTATTATTTCTACCATATTATTTAAATTAATAGTATTGCCTTTAACATTAAAACAAAGTAAATCTATGAAAAAAATGCAGGAATTAAATCCTAAAATTCAGGAGTTGCAGCAAAAGTACGGTAAAGACCCCCAAACCCTACAGAGAAAACAAATGGAGTTATATAAAGATGCAAACTACAGCCCATTTTCCGGATGTCTTCCTCTCTTAATACAGTTTCCCATATTGATTGCATTTTTTTATGTTATTAGGGAACCGGTCAAGTATGTTTTTATGGACCAGGCACTTTTTGATACGATAAACAAATCCTTTTTATGGATAAAAGATTTGGGATTTGCAGAAAATCATATGTTTGAAAACGGCCTTTTAAACGGATTATCAATGGGTGGAATGTCCTTTCCTTTTATAGGGGATGCACTTCCTGTATTAGCAATTATCACGGGAATTACAACATATCTCAGCACAAAAATGACTTCACAGCCCTCCATGAATGAACAGCAGGCTTCAACACAAAAAACTATGAATATGATGATGCCTGTAATGATTTTTGTTTTTTCAATACAGTTTCCTGCAGGATTAGCATTGTACTGGGTTGTATCTAACCTCTTCCAGTTTGCACAACAGTTTATTGTTTTAAATTCGTCCAAAAATCCGAAGGAGGAATTAAAATAGATGAAGAATGTAACAATTGAAAAATCTACCGTTGAAGAAGCGATAAAAGCAGCCCTTGAAGAACTTAAGGCTGAAAACTCTGAAGTTGAAATTGAAATAATCAATGAGCCTTCAAAAGGTTTTTTCGGTTTAGGCAGCAAGGATGCGAAGGTAACGGTTACCCTTACAAATGGTCCAGAAGAGAGAGCCGTAAAATTTTTGGATATTTTGCTTGAAAAAATGAGTATAAAAGCTGATTATGAAGTTAATTATTCTGACAATATTTTAAATGTTGATATAGTTAAAATTGGAGAAGATGATAAGGGAATAGTTATCGGAAAAAGAGGCAAAAACTTGGATGAAATTCAATTTCTCTTGAATTTGATGGTAAATAAAGGAAGAGAAAATTACGTGAGAGTAATTTTCAATGTTGAAGATTACAGGACAAAGAGGGAAGAAACTTTAAAAAGGTTAGCCCTTAAAATGGCGGATAAGTGCAGGTATTACAAGCGAAAGGTAAAACTAGAGCCGATGAATCCCTATGAAAGAAGAATAATCCATTCAACTTTGCAGGATGAAAAGGATATTATAACTTATTCCGAAGGGGAAGAGCCTTACAGAAAAGTAGTTATAGACCAAAAATAGCCAACTTTTGGGAACAATTTTGGGGACGGTTCTTTTTGTTCTTGATAAGGTCTACTGCAGCCGTCAGGTTAATAGTTGAGAACAAAAAGAACCGTCCCCAAAAAGACAAAATTCTAACCCGAAAATAAAGGGTTATTTTTTATTAAAATAATTTAAAGATATGTACTTTTATATATAATTAAGA
>CAZAYQ010000110.1:0-5753 GCA_964489345.1 uncultured Clostridia bacterium
TTAATAAATCCCAAGCTTCAAAATATTAAAAGGTCTGAAAGCAAATTAAATGTCCAGGGGCTGATTGAAGAAGTCTGCTCAACCATGGAAATTAAATAAATTGCTGAATGAGACTGCAACATTTCATCATTATTGAATCTAATACAAATAAAAAGGCAACTCTATAATCTAAGCTATCACATATTTTTATATCTGACATATATTGAATTATAAATTAAGAGAGGTGAGTTATATGTCAGATGAAGTAAAAGCAGCTAACTATAGATGCTGCGATGACAGTTCTAATGATTGGATTGAATGGTTAATTATATTTGGGGTTATATTTTTCCTGTTAGGAGGGAATAATTTCTTCGGAAGGGGATACGGAAGATAATACATAGGACTAAAATGCTGCTTGAGAATGTTGTTAACAAGCAATTAAACCGTTGAGAAATCAGCGGTTTAATTGTTTTTTACAATTTTACACTTGCTTTTAGAAAATTTCAGCGTTATACTATTTCTTAATATAGGAGGAGGACGTAACTAATGTACAAAGTAGCACTATTTTGCAATATACCACAGGTAACAAAGAATTTGTTTCACGAGAATAAATACAGCTTAATAAGTGATGTTACATCAGAGGCTGATGGAATAATAATGAGAAGCTTGGATATTAATGATATGAAATTTTCCAAGCAGCTTAAGGCAATAGCCAGGGCAGGGGCAGGAGTGAACAATATACCTGTTGAAAGATGCTCAGAAGAGGGTATTGTTGTATTTAATGCCCCCGGAGCCAATGCCAATGCAGTTTGTGAATTGACCCTTTTAGGGCTTTTAATGAGCTCAAGAAGGGTAATAGACAGTATTGACTGGACAAAAAAATTAGAAAGCAATGTTGTTGAAACTGTAGAAAAGGGAAAGTCTCAATTTGTGGGTAGGGAGCTTAAAGGGAAAACTTTAGGTGTTGTAGGACTTGGGGATGTAGGACATCTTGTTGCAAATCTGGGAGTGAAATTAGGCATGGAGGTTATAGGATATGACCCTTATATTTCTGTAAAAAATGCATTGGCATTATCTTGGGATGTTCAGTATACGGTTGATATTAACGATCTTTACAAAAGAAGCGATTATATTACCATCCATGTTCCTTATAATAATGAAACAAAAAATAAAATGAATATGGATAGTATTAAATTGATGAAGGACGGTGTAATAATTTTAAATTTTGCCCGCTCCGGAGTAATAAACGAGGATGATTTAATAGAAGCTTTGGAAAATGACAAGGTAGCTTATCATGTTTCAGACCTGCCCAATGAAAAGCTTTTAAGAACAAAAAATACATTATGCATTCCTCATTTAGGAGCCTCTACAATAGAAGCCGAGGAAAACTGTGCAGAAATGGCTGCTACACAGCTTACTGAGTATTTAGAAAATGGCAATATTACAAATTCAGTTAATTTTCCCGACTGTTCCATGGACAGATATCCGGGAACAGACAGAATTATTGTACTCAATAAGAATATTCCAAACATGATAGGTAAAATGTCAACTGCCCTTGCATCTCACAATGTCAACATAATAGGAATGGTCAATAAATCCAAAGGTGATTATGCATGCAATATAATAGATGTAATAGGTGAGTTCAATGAGGATAAGCTGAGCGAACTGGAAGAACAGTATGGAATATTAAGAGTAATGTTAATTAAAAACAAGGTGCCGCAAAAATGAAAAAAGTAAATATATACTCGGACGGAGCCTGCAGCGGAAATCCCGGCCCTGGAGGATACGGAGTAATATTGGAATATAAAGGACATGAAGCTGAACTGTCAGGGGGTCAGGAAAACACCACCAACAACCAAATGGAGCTCATGGGTGTTATAGTCGGACTTGAGGCATTAAAAGAGCCCTGCCATGTAACAATTGTCACTGATTCAAAATATGTTACGGATTCCTTCAACAAAGGATGGCTTGACAGATGGAAGGAAAAAGGATGGAAAAAATCAGACGGCAAAATAGTTCTAAACAAAGAATTGTGGCAAAGACTTTTAAAAGCTTCAGAAGGTCATAAGCTTAAGTTTGTTCATGTGCCCGGCCACCAGGGACACAGCTACAACGAAAGATGCGATAAATTAGCTGTTGAAGAAAGAAAAAAGTTTGAATAGTCATATTATGGAAACATTCACTATTTCATGAATATTATAAACCAACAATTATAATATGAGGTGATTATAGTGATTTATAGACAAAATCAGCAGCTATGCCCTAATATAAATTCAATGCCGTATGAAGTGCGTCCGGGAGATACGTTAAATTCCATTGCAACAAGGTTCGGCACTAATTTGGTGGGGCTGATTGAATTGAATCCTACATTAAGATTAAGGTCATTAACTGAAGGAATGACGATATGCGTTCCAAGGGTTCCTGAAAGACCGACCTGCATTAACGGCGCTTATTATGCAATAAGGGAAGGAGATACTTTTTACAATATTGCTCAAAGATACGGCATCCCTTTAAATTTGCTCCTTGAAGCAAATCCGGAAGCTAATCCCTATGATTTAAAGGTAGGTCAGGAAATATGCATACCAAATGTTCCTGCAGGATGTCCTTTCGGTACTTTAGTGACAATACAGGAAGGAACAAGATTAAGCGACATACTCATTTTTTACAATTTAAGCTTGAATGAATTAAGAGATGCAAATCCTAACTTCAATCCTAATATCATAGTGCCCGGGGAACAATTGTGCATACCTCCGGAAGCTTTTATCCAGTGTCCTCAAGGAACAAGCAGGGAATATGTAATACAGGCAGGGGACAGTCTTTCCACCGTTGCTGCAGCCAATGGCATCACAACATCAGGATTACTTATTGCAAATCCCCATTTGAGGCCGGCAAACTTTTTGATTGTGGGAACAAGGGTGTGTATACCATAAAGGTTATACAAAAAATAAAACACAGCAGGCAGACTGCTGTGTTTTTAAAATGCATATTTTGCATACTAAACGAATGTAGAAAATTAAAGGGTGATTTAATCACTTATTATTATAAATTTCATAAACTATATGGAGGTGATTGGAGTGTATGATGAAAAAATTGTCACAACAGGCATAAGTCAGGGGAAATTATTTTTATTTGTAACAGAACTGTCAGGAGAAGGGCTTTCTTTTAAAAAAGCTTTCAATTTTAGGACTGGCGACAACTTTAGCATTCACAGCATAGAATATTTTGATAATGCAGTCTACATGGCTGATTCCTACAACAACAAAATATACAAATTACACAAGAACAATTTTTTTGAAACAAATGTAGGAAGAGATCCCCGGCATATGTGTTTTGACAGGGAAAATATGTATGTGGCGAATTTTGAATCAGACAATATTTCCATTATAGAGCTGTCCTCTTTCACTTTGACCGGCTCCATACCTGCAGGCATTAAGGCCCACGATGTAATTTATTCAGAAAAAAACAAGTCATTGTACACATCCTGCTACGAAGAAAATGAAGTTGCAGAATATAATATTGAAAATGGAAAGAGAAGGGGGTTTGTTACGGACGGCAAACCCATGCACATATATGTATTGAATGATACAATTATAGTTATGACTTACTACGTGAACGGGAAGATACAAACAAAAATAAACTTTATTAATTTAATAAATAGAAATATTGAAAATATAATCAGGATAGAGGGGCTTGCCTCTGATTTCCTCCTGGACTATGATAATAAAATGCTCTATATATTAAATATTGATGATAAAACCCTTTATATTGCAGATGCCCTCTTAAGAAATATTATTAAAAAAATATACCTGGGAGGATATCCCGAATCCATATCTACAGGCCCAAAAAATATATATGTTACAAATTCCAAAAAACAGCAAATTCATGTAATAGAAAAAAAGAGCCACAGCTTAAGCTCCTCCATAAAACTAAATTTCATACCGGATTTAATAAAAATAATTCCCTAGTTTGTTAATGCCTTTAAAATTTGTCCAAATATTTCCTCAGGAGACTTTTCCCATTTTTTTATTATATTTTTTGCTTCAGCTTCATCAGCAACATTTATACTTAAATTAAAAATTGTTGAGGAGTTTTCCGTCACCTGAAGAGATACAATGTATTCATCATCTTTTCTCTTAAAATAATGGCTGAATATTTCCCTCTTCTTTTCTATTTGTTTTTTTATACGGGAAAAATTCATCTCAACTTCGCTTACAAAGTATTCAGGCACTTTGTTTTTGAACATTTCCAATACATCCTTGCCCTGCTTTGAAACTGAATAGTATTCATTCCCGTTATAAGGCTTGATGGTTGTAAATTTAGCGTCGCAAAGGTCGCTTAATAAAAGCTGCAGCGAGAAATAGTCCATCATGCCGTATTCCAGTATATAATTTGTAATTTCAACATTTGTTAAAGGCAGGTCTATAAAATCCAATATGTATAAAAGCTTCAGCTTATCCTGTGCATTTTTATTGTCGCTTTTCAATTATTTCCTCCTTGCAGATCACCTTGCTTTAAAGGCCTATCCCTATTCATCTTCTGAAGAAGGTGCAGCCTATATCTATTTGTTTATTATATCAAACTTATTGCTGATAATAAACAAAAATTTGAAAATACTACATATAGACATTTAACTTTGAATAAGATAGAATAGAATTAACAGATAGGAGAGCTAAGATGAAAAAAGGAATTTTATTAATTGTACTGTTACTAATGACAAGCTGTGCAGCCCCTGCGGCGGATAAACCTTTAGATAAGCCGCCCTCAGAGCCCTTTGAAATTGATGAGCCGGTTTTGGAAGAAGCTTCTGAACAAGAAACAGAAGGTTATACAAAACATGAGGATACAAAGGAGGTCACAGAAGAAGATATAGTCGCATCTATCGATATGACGCAAAATCCCAATGAGCTGGGGGAAATCATGATACTGATGTATCATGGGATCGGCCCGGAAGAATCAGTATGGCAGAGAACTCCGGATAATTTTCGCAAGGACCTGGAATACATGTACCAAAACGGTTATCGGATGATCAGCTTAAATGATTATGCCAGGGGAGAAATTAAAACAGAAGCTGGATTTACTCCCATCATACTGACCTTTGATGATGGAAGGCAGAATAATTTTAATTTTCTTGAAGAAAATGGGGAAATGGTGCTGGACCCAGACTGTGCTATAGGAGTTTTGGAAGAATTTAAAAATAAATACCCTGATTTTAATGTGACTGCAAGCTTTTTTTTAGGAACTAACCACTTTGGTCAAAAAGAATATGCAGAAAAAAAGCTTAACTGGCTTATAGACAATGGATATGATTTAGGAAACCACACATACAGCCACAATGAAATGTCAGGATTAAACTCGGATGAAATACAAATTGAAATAGGGTCTGTAAACAATATAATAAAACAGTATTTGCCCGATTACGTGGTCGAAACCCTGGCTCTTCCCCACGGCAGCAACCCTAAGGATGAATTTATAAAATCCATGATTCAAGGTGAATATGAGGGCAGCAAATATAATACTATTGCAGTTTTAGATGTTGGCTGGAGGCCTGCTTATTCACCCTTTGATACATTGACTGATTTCACCAGCCTTTACCGGGTGACTGCAAGCGAAATAAATGTGGATAATTGCGGTATAAATGATTATTTCAAACAGTATGAGGAAGGCAAAAGAGAAAGATTCATAAGCGACGGCAATGCTCAAGTTGTAACCATTCCCAAAAGACATATTGATTATCTTAACATGGATATTGTCGGGGACAGGATTGTAAATGTATA
>CAZAYQ010000111.1:0-5734 GCA_964489345.1 uncultured Clostridia bacterium
TTTCTAACCTCCTGAAGTCTTTTTATAATATCAAAGGTTATTGAATCAAGCCTCAATGAGGGCAGGGAAATGCTGATATTTTGAGCTTCGTACATATCCAGAAGCTTCAAAGTCAAGTCCGGAAGGCATGAATAATCTCCCGAGCTTAATGAGGTAAGTGATACTTCATCATGGCCGGTTGAAGACAAAAGACTTGCCGCCTGACTTAAAAGTGTATCCGGATTTTTTTCCCTGACAGGCCTGTAAACCATACCTGCCTGACAAAAACGGCATCCCCTCGTACACCCTCTGAATAATTCCAAAACCACCCTATCATGAACCACATCAATATAGGGCAGGATGCTTTTTTCAGGATAGAAGCTTTTGTCTAAGTCCTTGATGATTCGCTTCCTGATAATTTCTTTTGCATTTTGATTTAATGTTTTTCTTTCTTTTATAGTTAAGTCTTCATTATATATTAGCTCATAAAACTGAGGAACATATATACCTTCCAATCCTGCCGCCTTTTCAAGAAAGCTTCTTTTGTCACTGCCCTTCTTCTTTTCTTCATTGTATAAATTTATGAGTTCAAGTAAAACTTCTTCTCCTTCACCCACAACAAACAAATCAATAATTTCATGAAGGGGCTCAGGGTTATAAGAACAGGGACCTCCTGCAATCACAAGGGGCATATCATTTCCCCTGTCCTTTGACCTTATGGGTATCCTTCCCAGGTCAAGCATATTCAATACATTTGTATAGCTCATTTCGTACTGCAGGGTGAAGCCTACGAAATCAAAAGCTGTCAATTCGTCCTTGCTTTCAAGTCCATATAAGGGAATGGAGTTTTTTCGCATAACCTCTTCCATATCTGTCCAGGGTGCAAATACCCTTTCACACCATACATTTTCCATCCTGTTCAATAAGTGGTAGAGAATATGCAGTCCCGTATGAGACATTCCCACCTCATAAATATCAGGAAATGCAAATGCAAATCTTATATCAATATCTTTATCCTTTACAACAGAATTAAGCTCGCTTCCCACGTATCGTGCAGGCTTCTCCACGCTTAAGAGCTCCCTGTCAAGTTTTTTTTGGTCTATCATTTTTATCTTAATCCTTCTTGGGGCCGATTGTTCCTTTTCGGTATGCCGTAGTAAATTTCCTGCAGTGTCTGTCCTTGCCAAGAAGAACCTGTGTAGCCAATAGTGTGGTCATTATATCCCTGTTCAAGGGGTCCATTATTGCCGAATCCATACCTGCACTCATTGCAAGAGCTAAAAAGTTTTGATTTATAACCCTGCGAAGAGGCATGCCGAAGGAAATATTGCTCAGTCCGGATGTAATATGGATGTCAGGATACATTTCCTTGATTCTTCTGCTTGTTTCCATAAATTTTACCAGGGACCGGTTGTCTGTTGATATTGCTATAACCAGGGGGTCAATATAGAGCCTGCTTTGCTCGATCCCGTATTTACCGGCCTTTTCAACTATCTTTTTTGTTATTGCAACTCTTGTTTCAACATCTGACGGAATTCCGTTATCATCGCATGTGAGCCCTATAACCTCCCACTCTGTCCCTTGTATTACAGGGAATATAACCTCGCATTTATCGCTTTCTTCTGATATTGAGTTTATTAAACCGGGTTTTTGTGCATATTTTAATACTGCTTCTATATTCCTGGGATTGGGGCTGTCAATGCACAGGGGCTTATCAACAGCATCCTGAACAATATCCATAAGCCATTTTAAAGTTTCTATCTCAATATCCGGTATTGTACCTGCACATACATCGATAAAGTCAGCACCTGCTTCTGCCTGCCTGACTGCAAGATCCCTGATTGTTTGCTCGTTTTTTTCTTGAATTGCTTTTTCGACGCTTGGGATTGTACCATTAATCTTTTCACCTATAATAATCATTTTTCTTTCCTCCTTGATCGAAGTTTCTATTTATTAAAAATTTATCAGATAAATTTACTCATTCTTCTTTAAAATTAAGCTGATTTAAGAATATGCCGTTAAACTTGGGATGGACGCTCAATTCTACATACTGCATTTTTTTAGAAAGGCTTTCAGTCCTTTTGTACTCTTCTTCAGATAACATTATCAGTTTGGCACCGGCACCGGCACCATTGCCGATTGGTCTTATTCTGTCAAGCAGCTTTTGCGGAATCATACCCACCCTGCATACATTTACATTGTTTAAATAAGACCCGAAGGCACCTGCCAGGAAAACTTCATCTACGGCATCTTCAACGGCCCCTGTTTCATTCAAAAGAACCTGTATCCCTGCTGCTATTGCACCCTTTGCCAGCTGAAATTCACGTATATCTTTCTGATTTATATATATCATTTCTCCTGTGTCAGAGTTTTCGTACAGAACAAAGGACCTCATGCCGTCGATAGTTTTCAGCCTTTCCTTATGTTTTATGCCAATCCTGTTTTTAATATCCTCAGTTTTTTGAATACGTCCTGACTCATCTATAATCCCTGCATTCAAAAGGCCGGCTGCTATATCCACAATACCGGAGCCTGCAATGCCAAGGGGCCTTGTTCCTCCGATTACACTATAGCCGAATTCTTCGCCAATAGACACATGGTCAATAGCACCTTCATCCCCTCTCATGCCGCATTTAATCTGTACTCCCTCAAAAGCAGGGCCTGCTGCTACAGAGCAGGAAATAAGTTTTTTGCTGTTTCCTAAAACTATTTCACCGTTTGTGCCTATATCTATTAAAAGCTTTAATTTATCACTCTCATACATTTGGGATATGAGGGTTGCCGCTACTGTATCCCCCCCTACATAGCCGGCAATATTAGGTAATGCAAAAAGTTTTCCTGCCGGATTTATCCTTAAATTAATCTCCTCTGCCTTTATTCTTACCTGCTGTTTTACAGCCGCAACGTAAGGTGAACCTGCCAGGCTGCGGGGTTGTATCTTCAAAAGAAGATGGTGCATTGCCGTATTTCCTGCTGCAGTGACTGCATATACATCATTGGGCGTAAAGCCTGATTTATAAACTGCTTGTGCAATCAGGCTGTTTAGTTGCTCAATAAGCTCATTATGCAGTCTGTCCAGACCTCCCGGATTCTGAGAAGCATACACTATTCTTGAAATTAAATCAGCCCCGTATTTTGTTTGGGGATTTAAGGCGGAAACTTGGGCTATTTCTTCACCGCTTGCCAAATTTAAGAGATATCCTGCAATAGTGGTAGTTCCTATATCGAAGGCCATGCCCAGTAATTTATTTCCGGTATCTTGATTTTCAATTGCAATGATTTCATCAAATGAGCTTACAGCAGTTATTTTAAAATTATTTTCCCTTAATTTTTCCGGCAGCTCCTGCAATACCCTGAGATTGGTTTTTGTTAGCTTTGCCTCATGTGAAATCCTGCTCCAATCATCGCGATTATCCTCTATTGAAGGGGCAGGAGCTTCAATGTATGTCTTTTTGACTATGGGATTAAATTTAACCTCCCTCTCTATTCCTGCAGCCAATATGTTATGTTTATTTGATTTAAAAGGAATTTCAATGGTTAAATCCTCTTTAACCCTGAGCTGGCAGGCAAGTACTACTTCCTCCCTGCCTTCCTTTATAAGCTTGACCTTGCATTGTCCGCACACTCCGATTCCGCCGCAGGGAAATTCTAAATTCAGTCCTTTTTCTATAAATGCTTCTTTTAATAAAGTATTATGGCCTGCATATATTTCAATGTTATCCGGAAGCACCTTAACCTTGTGCTCAATCATTAAACCACCTCTTAAAAAAATTACGGATCAGCATTGAGCAATGCCAATCCTTCTAAAAATGTATATTACCGGCACCGGTAATATACCGGTGCCGACTCTTTTTAATACCAGCCGTATTTGTCCACAGCTTTAATTACAGCATGCAGATTCTCTGCAGGTGTTTCCCTTGGAGCTGTTGCTACATTAGCAGCCAGAATGAATCCTCCCCCGCCAGGTTTTACTTTTTCAAATAAATCCTTGATGTAACTGTCTATTGTTTCAGGTGTTCCGCCTATAACCAAGCTCATTGGAAGACCTCCTGCTACACAGCAGTTACCCTTCAGCACTTCCCTGGCCTTTAAGATATCGGTTTTTTCAAAATATGCTATACCCCATCCTTTCGGAAGTTCCAATATGGTTTCCAAATGAGGCTCATGGTGGCCTTCGAAGAATATCTGAGACTTAACACCTTCATCAAGAAGTTTAAGAATAATTTTCTTTAAAGGACCCCAGTAGAATTCCTTATAAAGTTTAGGAGATAAGTATTCGTTTAAGTGTAAAGGAATCATTACAAAGTCAAATCCTATTTTCTTATATGATAAAGCATAGGTTAAAATAGGTTCAACTAAAGCTTCTGTGGCTGCTTTTACTTTATCGGGATATCTTCTTATATCCAATACAGTATTGTTTATTCCCCTCATAAAATCGCCGATAAGGTCAAGGGGTGTATATGCTCCTCCCTGGGGCATGCTTGCATATCCCTGCTCAGCAGAAATTCTTCCCATTTCACCCAAAGCAGCATAAAACCTGCCTATTTCTTTTCCGTATCGTGCCCATGTTGCCATGGATTGTCTAGGTGAGCTTAAATTATTGCATGCCCTGGGAAGTATTGTATTGCATATGAAACCTGTAGGGTCTTTTATGAGCTGGTCATATTCATCAGCTTCCATAAAGCATCCTCCGGTAAACTGCGGTGAAGAATTCTCGCTTATTTCATTGCCCGGATACCTGTAATATTTGTCATCCAAAACATCATGCATGGGTCCTGTTATAAAAGTAGATGAGGAAGATATGTCATCAAATCCGGAAAATGCAATGTTGAATATACGTCCGTCCAGTCCCGGTATATAGGATCCTCCTGTATCAAATTGAAAGTCTCCGTTATATTTTTTAATGGCTTCCAAAGATTTTTCATAATCGTAAGCAAATTCTCTTTGAGTTATACCGCCGTATTCAGCTGCTACATCCCCTCCGATTCCCCACACAGGTATCCTGTCAGGTTTTTCTAAATTGATAGCTGCTGATAATCTTGCATATCTTTCTTTTGCTAATTCTTGTGGATTCTTTGTCATTTTAATCAACCCTCCTTCACTACTAATTCTTTACAAAGTCTTACTCCTTTTGCTGCATCGTCCGCCCAGGCATCAGCGCCTGAAAATTCCTTTAATTCCCGGTCTACTCTTCCACCGCCGATTATTATTTTCACATCTGTTAATCCGGCTTCCTTAATGGCATCAATAGTTTTTTTCATTGAACTCATACCTGCAGTAATCAAACAAGACATACCAACTATATCAGGATTGTTGTCCTTTACTGCTTCCACAAATTTTTCCACCGGTACGTCTACACCTATATCCACTACCTCAAAACCTGCTGCTTCAGCAAATACTTTGAAAATATCCTTGCCAATGTCATGGATATCTTCTCTCACTGTTCCAAGAACCATTTTTCCAAGTTTCTTGCTTTCATCTCCTTTTATAAAAGGTAAAGCAAGCTGCATTATTTGCTGGAATATTTCTCCTCCAAGAAGAAGTTCCGATAGGAAGTAGTCTCCCTTTTCAAACCTGTTTCCGATTTCATCCATGGCATCCCTGCATACATCAATAAGCTTTTGTGCATCCCCTCCGCCTTCCAAATACTCTTCGGCAGACTTCAGCGCCTCTTCTTCTTCCATGTCCACAATCAAATTGAACAATTTCTCTTGCATCCTTCATTTCCTCCTTTTATGTTAATTTTAATTCTTTA
>CAZAYQ010000112.1:0-5675 GCA_964489345.1 uncultured Clostridia bacterium
TGTGTTAGGATTTATTTAATTAAATATGGGCAAAATTTTCTAAAGAAAATGGCGCAAAGCTATAGGGTCTAAGCCATGAGAATGGTATGACAGCCAGTTGCTGTACTTACAGAGTACATTAAATTGATAATTAGCTTTGCTGACCGGCAAAGCTTTTCTTATTGGGGAGGAAAATTATGAAAAGAATTACTGCAATAATATTGATATTGTTATTTATAGCTTCATTTACACTTTGCTATGGGGCAGATAACATATACAAGGGGACCAAATCAGAAATTGATGCTTCAAAAACTGAGGACGGATATATAAAAATTAAATATTTAAAGGAAACCACTAAAAAATTAAAAGTAATAATTGAAAAGGACGGCGGGAAATATACATACGATTTAAACAACAAAGGCGAATATGACATATATCCTCTTCAGATGGGGGACGGGAAGTACAAAATAAGAGTATTTGAAAATTTAAGCGGAAACAAATATGCAACAAAACAAACAGTTACCGTGAATGTTAAGCTGAAGGGCGAGAATGCACCCTTTCTAGCGCCCAATCAACTTGTGAATTTTGAAGCTGCATCTGAAGCAATTAAAAAAGCTTCGGAATTGACGGAAGGCAAAACAGAAGACTTCGAAAAAATTGATGCAATTTATGATTATATAATTTCCAATATTAAATATGACACCGAAAAAGCCGGCACTGTGAAAAGCGGCTATCTGCCTTCAGTGGACGATATTCTGAAAACCAATAAGGGTATCTGTTTTGATTATGCTTCATTAATGGCTGCAATGCTTCGGTCTCAGGATATACCGGCTAAACTGGTAACGGGTTATTCTACAAATTTAGATGTATTCCATGCATGGAATGAAGTGTATACAGAAGAAACAGGCTGGATAAAACTAAATGAAATGTATTTTGACGGATTTCAGTGGAAACTTATGGACTCTACCATAGCTTCATCGGGCAAGCAGTCAAACAGTCCCAAGGTTATGGAATATACAAATAAATTAATTGACAGTAAATTTTATTTGAAACAGTTTGAATATTGATTATAAT
The DNA here is from genome assembly GCA_964489345.1 of uncultured Clostridia bacterium. Lineage (GTDB taxonomy): Bacteria > Bacillota > Clostridia > Tissierellales > Sedimentibacteraceae > Sedimentibacter. The sequence goes on from CAZAYQ010000112.1 coordinate 1,054, forward strand.
CCCGCATTTACAAGGGGTAGGCGGGTTATATACACCCTTCCTGATATAAAAAGACACTAATTAGTCTCCTCACCACACTAAAAAATGACCTTCCCCAATAGGTCATTTTTTAGTATATGACAAGGGGACCCCCGGTTCCATTTAGCCTTAAAACGGGATACATAGGATATGAATTACTCAAAATTTCAACTAATGTGTGAAAAAAAATTAAAAAAAGGCGATTTTCCCGTAGAATATACTCGAAATTTCAATTAATTTGTAGAAAAGCCCAAATATATTCAGCACAAATCACACATTAATTGAAATTTTGAGTATTTTGTTATAATGGAGCATAACCAGGACCTATTATTTCAGCTGCTTGATAAGCGAATCAGGCTCTGTAGCATATGTCAAGGCATTTTCCCTTGTTATCAAACCTTTTTGATATAATTCCAAAATACTTGCATCCATGGCCTTCATTCCCATATATTCCGAAGAATATATTATGCTGTTAAGCTGATGGACCTTGGATTCTCTTATCAGGTTGGAAATGGCATTGTTTGTGACCATAACCTCAAAGGCTGCAGCCCTTCCTGCTGCCGATGAAGGAATCAGGTGCTGTGAAATCACCGCTTGAAGCTGCATTGAAAGCTGGACCCTGACCTGCTGCTGTTGATTTGACGGGAAAACATCAATTATCCTGTCAATGGTATTGGCAGCACCGGTGGTATGCAGGGTTGATAAAACCAAATGACCTGTTTCAGCAGCAGTAAGTGCAATTTCAATTGTTTCCAAATCCCTCATTTCACCTATAAGCATTACATCAGGTGCTTGTCTTAAGGCAGACCGAAGAGAAGAAATATAGCTTTTTGTATCTGTATATATTTCTCTTTGACTTACTATTGACTTTTTATGTTTGTGAATAAATTCTATAGGATCTTCAAAGGTCATTATGTGACAGTTTCTCTCCTTGTTTATCTTGTCGATTAAACATGCCAGGGTTGTTGATTTCCCGCTGCCTGCAGGGCCTGTTAAAAGAACCAGCCCCTTGGTTTTTTTGTATAAATTCATTACAACATCGGGTATGCCCAACTTCTTTGGATCAGGAAGCTCAAAAAATACTACCCTGATTACGGCAGCATAAGAATTGCGCTGTTTGTAGGCACTTACCCTGAATCTTCCAAGCTTGGGAAGTGAAAATGAAAAATCCACATCCCCTTCGTTTTCTAAATAACACAGGTCTTTTTCATTAGCAATGTTGAAAATATCACTTATTATCCCGTATGTATCATCGGAAGAAAGCGGCTCTTCATTAAAAGCAACGATATTCCCCAAAATTTTATAGCTTAAGGGTTTGCCTGTGATAATAAAAATATCTGAAGCTTTATTCTCTATAGCCATTTTAAACATATTCATAATATCCATACTAATCAATCCCTTCCCATATATCGATAATTTCGTCTTCATAAACAGGCAGCTCAATATTTGATAAGTTCCATGCTTCAATTTTATAATAAGTCCTGTCTCTATAAAATATATTTAAGGCAACGATGAGCTTTTGATTTTTTTCTCCCGCCACTTCATATTGTATGCTTAAATTTTCTTCATCAATATCAATTCCGTCAATACTTGACAAATTTTCTAAAAGCCTGTCCTTGCTTTCATTTATATCAATATCATATAAGGCATCGCTGATTTCTGCCAGCTTTTTTTCAGCCCTGCCGTGAATATTGTAATAATCCGCTGAAATTTCCTGAGCTTTATTGGACAGTTTCAAATCCGAGCAGGCAGTTATAAATGACAATAGGGCAAAAATCATCAGGCACAAAACTACAAATACGGTTATCACAAGGGTTCCGCCCATTCCTACAGAAACACTGGTCCTTTTATTCATAAGCACCTCCATGGTAAGGGAAAAACTTCCTGCTCTCAATAGAATAAATTTCCCGGCTGTCCTTTTTTATAAAAGGATAAGGCTTTTCCTTTTTAGCAGAAATACTTATACCTACCAGGTCTCCGGAGATGAAATTTTCCCGGCCTATTACTATGGTTACTGCATAATCCCTGCCCTTCCCCTGATTCCAGTTTTCGTCATAATACTTTGTATAGCTGCCGGTATTCCCGGGCTCTTTTGATTCGTAGGAGCTGTCAAGGAATTCATACATTTCCTCAGCACTCTTTAATGACTTGATAATTTCAAAATCCGATTGAATGATTGCACCGGCTTTTGCCTTATCATTTGCCCTTATTTGAGTATACCTTGCAATACCAAAGCAATTCAGCATTATTATTCCTGCAGCTGCAAATATCAAGACAGATAATATTATTTCAACCAGTGAAAACTTTGAATTAAGGGATACCTTATTCATGGTCCACCGCCTTTGAGCAGGGGGACAAATAAAGCTCTGAACTTTCTTCATTGCTCACAGCAGTGAACTTATACAAATTATTGCTTACTTTTTCAATATGAAAATTATCTGCTTCTACAACCTTCATACCGTCTGATAATTCAAAGTTGTTACCTGTATCCGTAAACATTTCATATATTGCACCATCATAAAAATATATCCATGTTTGATATTTTTCTTCATCATATACTTCATTTATCAAGACTGCATCAGTACCCTTTAATTCAGTGATTTCAACAGCTCCAACCCTGTCTGACTGCCTGATCTTATTGGCTATGTAAGAAAGAGAAACTCTGAGCTCATAATTAGTATTTCTGTCTTTATTTATGCTGTCATATATATTTTTCCCCAAAGAGATTATCATAACAGACAATATTACAATAATAAGGTAGAGAAGCATTACAAATATAAATTGAAATGAAAACCGGTTTTTCCTGTCCATATTTCTTCCTTCCTTTTATTGCAGGTATTTGGGAAATACCTGTACCTCGGGCACTATATTGGAGGCAAAAACACTGTAGCTGACAAAATACTTGTCATGATCTACCAGCAGACCGTAGTTGTCCTCAAGATATTTGATGTGGGGAGGGTAAAATCCCTCAATGGCATAGCACTGAACGGCACTCCTTATTATTGCATCGGATAAAATTCTATGGCTTTCTTCGCTGCTTTCTCTTTGGGCATTGTCAACAGCTGTGTACAAAAAAGCAGCCAGTATAATTACTATAATAAGAGAGATAAATTTAAAACCGTTTTTCACCATATCATTCCTTTCATCCTTTTTGGGGACGGTTCTTTTCGTTCTCGAAAATAAAGTATAAATCTGGAATAGCTTAAACTCGAGAACGAAAAGAACCGTCCCCGAAAAAGGGCTCCTATCTACCCTATTGAGGACATTATATTCATAAGAGGAAGCATTACGGAAATAAGTATCACTCCGATTAATACGGACAAAATACCCACCAGCACCGGCTCAATCAGTGATACAGTATTGTTGATTGCCTGTTCGGCTTCATTCTCATATATTTGAGTAAGCTTATTCATAACAAGGTCCATTTCACCGATTTTCTGCCCCATGTTCAGCATCTGCATATGCATGCCTGAAAACAGAGACAGCTTGTTTACCGCTTTAAGGAAGCTGTCGCCTGATTTCATTGAATCACTGCACTTAAGAATTTTTTCCTTAAGGACCGGCTCTTCAACAATATCCAAAAGCATATTAGTCGAAGAATTAACATTCATGCCGCTGTTTAAAAGCAGAGACATTGCTGATGAAAAACGGTAGGCGGTAATTTTTTTCATTATGTTTTTGGTCAGTGAAAAATTGTTTAAAAAATTATTGAGAATTTTTTTGCCCTTTTCAGTTTTATTTAAAATAAATATTATTGCAATAGCCGCCATAATTATAATAACCAGCACCATGGCAATTCTTCCGGCTCTTATGCCATTTGAAAAGGACACTAAAAATGAAGAATCATCCGGGGAAGCACCAAGCTCCTTAAGCATTCCTTCAAATACGGGAAAGATTTTTGTTACCAATAATATAATTACAAAAGACATCATAACAAAAAGCATTGCCGGATAAAAAATAGAATTTTTAATTTTTTCTTTCAGAAAGTTTTCCCTGTCGTAATACAAAGATAGAGATTCCATTACATTTTCAAGCTTGCCGGTTACGCTTCCTATCTGACTCATGTTTACTATATATGAAGGGAAATATCCGGACTCTTTCATTGCATCGTGGAGAGGGGCCTTTTCAGACATCCGGCTTTTTATAAAATAGAGAGCATTTTTTACAGTTCCTTCTTCTATATCTTCATGCATCCAATCGATGCCGTCCTTTATAAGCATTCCTGCTTTCAATATCATAGCAATCTGCATGCAGAAAAATGACAGTTCAGAAGAAGACAATTTTTTGTTTGCTGGTTTTTCCATAAGAACCTCTCAATTGTTGACTTTTTAATAATTATATTACAAATACCTTCAAAATTCAACAAAAAAAAATGAAAAAAACAGGCTGAAAATTTGTTGACTTTGAATCATAGTTATGATAAACTAACAAAGCGTCGCAGGAGACAGGGCCTAAAAGGCAGCGATAAAAAAATTGCAGTTGACAAAAGCTGCCGGTATATGATAAACTATTAAAGCTGTCACAAAAGACAGAGGCGCAAAAACCTAACAAAAATTGACAGTTGACAATGTTAAAAAGGCATGATAGACTGTTCAAGCTGTCCT
>CAZAYQ010000113.1:0-5671 GCA_964489345.1 uncultured Clostridia bacterium
TATGAAAGATATATTGAGAATAAAATCAGAGAAGCATTTGAATACAAGGGCACACCAATTATTATTGAATTCAGAAACAGAAGCGAAAAATAAAGGAATTTCCCCGGAGCGGAGGTATCATGAAATACGTTTTAATCGCAATAATATCATATTTTATAGGCAACATATCATTTGCCTACATATTAGGTAAAATACTTGCAAAAAAAGATGTCAGGGACTATGGGAGCGGCAATGCAGGTACAACAAATGCCATAAGGGTTTTCGGCAAAAAAATAGGCGGCATGGTTTTTGCCGGCGACACTCTTAAGGGTATTTTTGCAGTAATTTTAGGCAGATATTTCTTAGGCCAGACTGGAGCCTATATAGCCGGAGCATTCGTTGTAATTGGCCACAACTGGCCTGTTCTCCTTAGTTTCAAAGGGGGAAAGGGAGTTGCCTCAACCATAGGAGTTATGGCATTTGTTAATTTTAAGCTCACCTTTATTTGTGTTGTAATTGGTGTAGTTATCATTATCATTACAAGAACCGTGTCTATAGGCTCAATTTTCGGGATGGCTGCTGCACCTTTGGTTGCTCTAGCATTTATTCGTCCCTTGACCATTGATCTCTTTATATTTACATTATTTGTTGCAGGCATGTCCATCTTCAGGCACAAGGATAATATAAAAAGACTTATAAAAGGAAATGAAAATAAATTTTAGGAGATGATACTTTGAATAAAAACATAACGGTTCTGGGAGGAGGAAGCTGGGCGACGGCACTTTCAAAACTTCTTTCGGAAAACGGGCATAATGTTACTGTATGGCTGAGGGACGAAGCCCTGGCAAATGACTTAACACAAAATCGAGTCAATACAAAATATTTGCCCAATGTTAGAATACCTGAAAACATAGTATTTACATCCGATATAAACCAGGCAGCCAATAAAGCGGAAATTTTGCTGCTGGTTGTTCCGACTCAGATGGTAAGGGAAGTACTTAAACAAATAAAGGATGAATATAAAGAAGGTAAAATTATAATTAATGCTTCCAAGGGTATTGAAATATGCACTATGAAATTGGTTTCCGATATTGTGAAAGATGAAGCAAAAAATTCTGTATTTGCAGTAATATCGGGTCCATCACATGCGGAGGAAGTGGGTCTGTCAATGCCTACTGCAATTACTCTTGCCTGTCATGACATGGATACAGCGGAAGAGATTCAAGATATATTCATGTCTGAATATTTCAGGGTTTACACAAATGAGGATGTAATAGGGGCAGAGCTTGGCGGTGCCCTTAAAAATATTATAGCTCTCGGGGCAGGAATATCTGACGGAGTAGGCTACGGGGACAATGCAAAGGCAGCACTTATTACCAGAGGCATTGTGGAAATAGCAAGGCTCGGAATCGCCATGGGAGCTGACATACACACATTTTACGGACTTACAGGCATGGGGGATCTGATAGTTACATGTACCAGCAGGCATTCAAGGAACTGGAATGCAGGCTATCTTATCGGTCAAGGCTTAAGCAGGGATGAAGCAATAAAAAAGGTAGGAATGGTTGTAGAAGGAATTCCAACTACATATGCAGCCTATAAATTATCCAATAAATTAAATGTGGATATGCCTATAGTGGATGCTATGTATGATATTTTAGAAAACAAGGCCGGAGTAAAAGAAACAGTAAACAAATTAATGCTCAGAGACAAAAAAGAAGAAAAACTCTTGGGACAGTGAGGGCGGCCACAAGGTGCAGGCAGCGGACTTTCCCGGCTTAAAAATTAAGAATATATAATGTTAGAATATATTCTTTTTTTTGTTTTTTGGAATAAAGAAGTTGAACAAGGCATATAAATTAATTGTATACCATAGTGCATATTTGCAGGGGGAGGGATTATTATCACTAATATAGATATATACGAGGATATAGCCAAAAGAACCAAGGGTGAAATATACCTGGGGGTTGTAGGGCCGGTGAGAACCGGAAAATCAACATTCATAAGAAAGTTTTCAGAAAGCGTGATGCTGCCCAATATTGCAGACGAATATACTAAGGAAAGGGCTAAGGATGAGATGCCTCAAAGCGGTACAGGCAAGACTGTAATGACTACAGAACCGAAGTTTGTTCCCGGCGAAGCAGTTGCTGTTACATTTAATAATAACATAAAAGCAAAGTTAAGACTTATTGATTGTGTAGGGTATATGATTCCCGGAGCTATCGGAAATATGGAAGGCGAAATACCGAGACTTGTAAGCACTCCCTGGAACGATGAACCCATACCCTTTGCAGAAGCGGCAGAAATCGGGACAAAAAAAGTAATTAACGACCATTCGACAATAGGCATTTTAGTAACAACTGACGGAAGCATAACCGATATAAAGAGAGACAATTACATAATGGCTGAAGAAAGGGTGGTAAGAGAACTTAAGGAAATAAACAAGCCTTTCGTTATTATTTTAAATACTACTCATCCTAAAGATGAAAACACAGTCGCTCTATCTGACCAATTAAAGGGAAAATATGATGCACCTGTTCTTATTGTTGACTGTATGAATTTAAAAACAGATGATATTGAAGATGTGCTTGAAAATGTTCTTTATGAGTTTCCCATCAAAGAAATTAATGTGGACCTTCCAAAATGGTTTGACGGCATATCATATGATTATTCAATGAAAAAAGATTTAATCAACATACTTAAGGGTGATTTCGAAAACTATTACAAATTAAGCGATTTTAATGCTGAAGATATATTCTCCCAAGAAAATGATTATGTTGAAGACTATTATGTTAAAGATATTGAACTTGGAACAGGAAAAATAAATTTGGCAGTTGACCTTGATAATTCTTACTATTACAAAATAATAAGCGATCTTTCAGGCGAAGAGATTACAGGTGAGCATCAGATACTAAAACTGATAGGGGACTTGTCAAAAACAAGGCAGAGCTACAGCCGGGTTGAAGCGGCTATTAATGAAGCTAAAGCTAAGGGCTACGGATATGTAACTCCTACAGTTGCAGATATGATAATCGAATCTCCTGAAGTTTTCAAAGAAGGCGGCAGATACGGAGTAAAAATTAAGGCACAGGCACCCTCTCTGCATATATTTACAGCAGGCGTGAATGCGGAGGTGTCGCCGGTAATCGGGAGCAAGGCTCAAAGTGAGGACTTGATGAATTACCTAACCGGCCAAATGAAAGAAAATCCTCAAAGCATATGGCAGGCTGAAATGTTTGGAAAAACCCTTTCAAGTCTGGTAGAGGAGCAATTGGATTCCAAGCTTACGGCAATGCCCGATAATGCAAGGAAGAAGCTTAAAAAAACTATTGAAAAAATAGTTAATGACGGTCAGGGAAGCATAATATTTTTGATAGTATAGGTATGGGTACACACCTTTCGGTTGAGGGAGGTCTTTGCCGGAAGGAGGAATGTCCCCAAATTTTGATCGAGACGGCTTGAACATATCCATAATGACAGAATTCAGATTTTCTATTTCAGTAAAACGAAATATGAAAGTCTTTTTTTTGTAAAAATATAAGATATGTCATATATATTGAATAATTTTAATAATTATTTCAAAATTAATGCAAATATTATTGAAAATCATCTAATATTACTTGCAAAAAATATGAAGATTATGTTATAATGACCCTGTAAATGTGAAGCAAGCCCTTTTAAGCGAATAAAAAGGCCTTGACCTTTGTACTTATACATAAGAAAAACTTAATATAAAGAAATTTGGAGATTAATAGTGGCAAGAAAAAATTTTGGTTTAAAAAATTTCTTTCTTTCTTTTGCAATAGTAATTATAGCCATTTATGTATTTCAAAATTTCAAATCGCCTGCAGACTTCATGGTAGCGGAAAACGGAATTTTGGAGGATGTTATTAAGGCTGAGGGGATTGTTGTCAAGGATGAAAAGGTATATACTGCAAGCCTTGACGGCAGCATATTGTATTATTATGAAGAAGGAAGTAAAATAAAGGAAGGTCAGCTGATACTAGATATAAATACGGATGCTGATTCGGTTGAAGTAAATAAACAAATTGCCGAAATTCAATCTGCAATAGACAAGCTGGAAAAAAACAGCGGTCAAGTTTTATCCCGGGAAAATTTTACTGCTTATCAAAATGAATTGCAAATAAGCATATTGAATAATGAGCTTGAAGACATGTATAATATAGCGGCACAAATGACCAACAGTGATTATTACAGCAGTAAATATGAAGGGTATACAGTCAGCCGGCTTATAGAAATGAAAAACAATCTGACAAACAGCGTTTCTACCCATAAGATTCCATATTATTCGGACCGGGCGGGGTATATTTCATATAAAACCGACGGCCTGGAAGATTTTTATCTGTTTGAAAATGTTATGGATATGACACCAGCCGCCACTATAAGGCATGACTATGCAATCAAAGATAAGAGCGGGACAGTTCAAAAAAACGAAAGTTTTTTTAAAATTATAAGAAATTTTGAATATTATATTGTTGTAACCGTGAATAACGAAAAAGCAAAACTGTTTGAAGAAAATAAGTACATAAAGGTTAGAATTCTCTCGGATGGGGACCAGCACCTAGTCTGGGCTTATATAGAAAAAATTAATTACGGCAGTGAAGAGTCAGTATTAATATTATATTTTGATGACTATTTCTACAGGGTATATGACAAAAGATATGTTAATATAGAGCTTATTACTGCAGCACATGAAGGGCTTAAAATTGATAATGCAGCCCTTGTTGAAAAAGACGGCATGAAAGGCGTTTATGTCAAGGATGCCAGCAATATAATCAAATTTTTCCCTGTTGAAATATTAGGGAGCGATGAAGAGTATTTTGTAGTATTTCCCGGTGATTATATAGGTGTAAACGAAAGAAATATAATAACAATCAGAGAAAAAAGATATCCTACAATTAAAATATTTGATAAGGTAATACTTGATCCCGGCAAGGTGTATGAAGGACAAATAGCAGATTAGGAGGCAGAATAAAGTTGAGCATTAGGGAAAATATTGACCATATTATGAAAAGAATAGACGTTAGCTGCAAAAAAGCCGGAAGGAATCCGAAAGATATTACTGTGCTAGCTGTTACAAAAACAGTAGAGTCTGACAGGGCAAAAAAAGTTTTTGAAGAAGGAATTAATAATCTTGGAGAAAACAGGGTACAGGAGCTTGTAAAAAAGTACGAAGAGCTAAAGGGCATAGATGTTAAATGGCACATGATAGGTCATTTGCAGAAAAACAAAGTAAAATACATAATAGATAAAAATATTCTCATTCATTCAGTGGAAAGCTTAAGCCTGGCGGAAGAAATAGATAAAAGAGCCAAAAAACACAATTTGACTAAAGATGTTTTAATTGAACTTAACATTGGAGAAGAAGAAAGTAAATATGGTGTAAGTGAAAAAAATATTTATGATTTTCTGGAAAGCATGGAGAAGTTTGAAAATATAAGAGTACTTGGATTGATGACGGTTGCCCCGTTTTGCGACAAGCCTGAGGATGTAAGGTGGGTTTTCAAAACGATGAAGAATATATATAATGAAATTTCAACCATGAATTTAAGAAATACGGAAATGAAGTATTTGTCCATGGGCATGACAAATGATTTTGAAGTTGCTATTGAGGAGGGCTCTAACATTATTCGTATCGGAACAGCCATATTTGGAGCCAGAAAATATAAGG
>CAZAYQ010000114.1:0-5651 GCA_964489345.1 uncultured Clostridia bacterium
TTCATTATTGAAAACACCTGTAAGTATTAGACAATCTACAAATACCGCAGTCTCGCTGCACAATTTTGTTTGCTCCTACCTATGGTCGTCGCACAAAATTGGCACTCGTTGCGAATGACCTACCACTATTTTTCAGAAAAAAGACTCTGAAAAATAGGGTTAGGGCATCTTTAATTTTCCATTTGTCTGGATAAAAATATGCTTGCTGCCTTTATCAATTTTTCTTCCACTTCAGTCATCTTTGAGCCTTTTTCCTTGGACAGGAGTATAACAGCCCCGATTGGGTCTCCATGAACCATAATCGGTGATATAACCTGACTTGTATAATTATCAGGATTAAATTCATTGGCAGTAATTCTTATGGGCTTTGAATTTGTACCTGTTTGATACATTTCTCTGTTCTCAATGATTTTTTCCAGTTCAGGACTCAGTCTTTTTTCCGCATAATCTTTCTTGGAACTTCCGGAAACAGCTATTACACCATCCCTATCTGTTATTATTGCAATATGTCTGGTAGTTTCAAATAATGATTCAACATACTCTCCTGCAAATTCAGTCAATTCACCAATAGGTGAATATTTCTTTAATATAATTTCACCTTCCCTATCGGTAAATATTTCTAAAGGGTCGCCTTCCCTTATCCGCAAGGTTCTTCTGATTTCTTTAGGAATAACTACTCTGCCTAAGTCATCAATTCTTCTGACAATTCCTGTTGCTTTCATTTACTTACGTTCCTCCAATTACATATTTTTATGTTAATGACATTTCCTTTTAATATTTTCTATTATTTACACTTTAATAAATTTTATCCTAATTAGTTTGTCATAATTAAAAATATTATTAAGAATAAAATCATAAATTCATTATAATGGAAGATATTATGATTATCAACATTTTTTTACTAAAATTAACAAGTTATTAATTATTTACAATATCTGCTTTGTTTTTGAGTTCTTCCAAAAGATCTTCATATTTGCCCATCTTATAATATTCTATAAGGCTGGCTTTCTCTGATTCTACTGTAATATCTTCATCCACTATCTTATCTGTAAGTTTGATTACATGATATCCGTAATCAGACTTTACAGGCTGGCTTATTTCGCCTATTTGAAGAGCAAATGCTGCTTCTGAGAAAGGTTCGACCATTTGTGCAAAGCTAAAATAGTCTAAATCTCCACCGTTTTCACCGCTTGCTGTATCAATGGACAATTCTTTTGCAAGTTCCCCGAAGTCTTCCCCCCCGATAATTCTGTCAATTGCTTTTAAAGCTTCTTCTTCAGTATCCACAAGAATATGGCTGGCTTTTACCTGAATATTCATTTTCATATCTTCAAAAATGCTTTTAAGCTCATCATCAGCAGGCAGTAATCTGTCAATTTTTTCTGTTATATAATTATTAACCAGTAATTCCTTGTTTAACTCTTCTAAAATATATTCTTCAGTCATACCCCTTTCTTCCAAAAAACTTTTATAATCTTCATCGTTTGGAAAATTTATTTTAAAGTTATCGAATTGATGTTGTAATTCTTCTTCAGTTACTTCTAATCCTTCTTTTTCGGCAGCATCAAGCAAAAGTAATGATTTGGTCATTTCATCCATTACATATTCTTCGTATATTTCTTTATATGTTAAACCTCTTGCTGCTTCTTGTTCCCAGACACCTTCACCAAATTGATACTCAACATAAGACTTATAGTATGCCATTGCATCATCATAATCTTTTTGCATAATAGCCTTGCCGTTAACTGTTGCCATAACACCTTCAACGTCATCAGGGCTGTCTGACTTTGAACATGCTGTAAATACTAAAGCTACGCACAATATAGCTATTAAGAATAATAATTTTTTAAATTTGTTCATGTTTTTCCTCCACAGCAGCTGGTCCTGCTTTAAAATTATTTAGTATTTCTAAAAACCCTTCCAATTCCTTGAGTAATTTTACTTGTTCAAAAGAATCTAATCTATATTTAATAATAGGCTCGTTTGTTCCAACGAAACTTATTTTTTCATAATAATTTTTAATTAAAAATTCTATTATATCCTGATCCAGGTCACTTGTTCTTGTCATTTCAATGTTTACGGTATTTCCTGCCTGGCTTATTGCTTTTACGTGAAGTTTTTTGCTCAGTGTTTTAATATAAGATATTTTCAATAAATTATCAACTTGAGAAGGAATATTTCCAAATCTGTCTATTATTTCATCAGTAATATCAAGTATATCGTTTTTATTTTCCGCTGCTGCAATTTTTTTGTATATTTCGATTTTCAGCTCTTCATTTTCAATATATGATGACGGAATGTAACCGTCAACATTTAAATCCACTGATGTTTCAATATCTTCTTCCAATTGCTTCCCTTGTATTTCCTTTACTGCCCTCTCCAGGAACTTAACGTACAAATCATATCCGATTGCAAGCATATGACCGTGTTGTTCCGAACCCAGTATGTTGCCGCTTCCCCTTATTTCCAAATCACGCATGGCAATTTTAAATCCTGAGCCAAACTCCGTGAATTCTTTTATAGCTTTAAGTCTCTTGTCCGCAACCTCTGACAGCATTTTATCTTTTTCATAGGTCAGATAAGCAAAGGAAACTTTATTTGACCTGCCTATTCTGCCCCTTAATTGATAGAGCTGGGATAATCCAAGATAATCGGCATTGTCTATTATCAGTGTGTTTACATTTGGAATGTCCATTCCGGTTTCAATGATTGTTGTACAAACTAAAATATCATATTCCTTATTGACAAACTCAAACATTACATTTTCAAGCTGGCGTTCGCTCATTTGACCGTGGGCTACTGCAATTCGTGCATCAGGCATAAGTTTTCTCAGTTTCGCTGCTGCATGGTCTATGTCAGCCACCCTGTTATGGACATAATATACCTGGCCCTTTCTTAGGAGCTCTTTTTCAATAGCATCCTTTATCAAGCCTTCGTTATATTCTATAACATAAGTTTGAATTGGAAGCCTGTCTCCCGGAGGTTCAGATATAATGCTCATGTCCCTTACACCGATCATTGACATATGAAGGGTCCTTGGTATGGGTGTAGCCGATAATGTAAGAACATCAATGTTTGATTTAAGCTGTTTTATCAATTCCTTATGTCTTACACCAAATCTTTGTTCCTCATCTATTATCAAAAGTCCCAAATCCTTAAATTTAAGATCTTTAGAAAGAAGTTTATGGGTACCGATTACAATATCAACCAAACCCTTATTAAGGTCATTTATAATTTTGTTTTGCTGATAATGTGTTCTAAAGCGGCTGAGCATTTCAATTTTAATGGGATAGCCTCTGAATCTTTCAACTAAATTGCTATAGTGCTGCTGGGCAAGAATAGTTGTGGGTACCAGCATTGCCACTTGTTTTGAGTCAATGACCGCCTTAAAGGCAGCCCTCATTGCCACTTCTGTTTTTCCGAAACCCACATCGCCGCAAAGAAGTCTGTCCATGCAAATAGATTTTTCCATGTCTTTTTTAATTTCTTTTACGCAGCGAAGCTGGTCGTCTGTTTCTTCAAAGGGAAATTTATATTCAAATTCTTTCTGCCACTCAGTGTCTTGTAAAAATGCATATCCTTTTAAAACTTTTCTTTCAGCATAAAGCTTAATAAGATCAGCTGCCATATTTTCTATGGCTGCCTTTGACCGTTCCTTTGTTTTAGCCCAGTCTGAACTTCCCATTTTATTAAGTTTCGGTTTTTCGGAATCCGAACCGATATATTTTTGAATGAGAGACATTTGGTCAACAGGAACATAGAGTTTATCTTCGGCCTTGTATTTGATGCAGAGGTAATCTTTTTGAATATTTTGCACCTGGATTTTTTCAATTCCTGCATACTGCCCTATTCCGTGATGTTCATGCACCACATAGTCCCCGACTTTTAAATCGGTGAAAACTTCTATTGCTGCGCCTTTTCTTTTTTTTACCCTGCGGGATTTCCGTTTGACCGACCCAAGCACTTCATTTTCTGTAAGTACCAGAATTTTATTATCGTAATATTCAAATCCCTTTGTTAATCCACCGGGTGCTATTACCACTTGGCCGCTTTCAGCTATATTGGCATCCTTAGACAATATGGCATGGCATTCATAATCATTTAATAAATTATGAAGCTTTTTACAGCTTTCATAGGAGGAAAGTATTATATCAACCTTGTAGCCCTTGTATTTCAGCCTGTTCAGATCCTTTGACAATTCTTCTATTCTGCCGTAATAAGAAGGAGCCTCCTTGAACAGCATATGAAGGGAAGTATCTGTTTTAATTATTTTCTCTTTACCGTTTATGGATATGAAAGGCCTTTTTGAAAATTCTACAAAGAGTTCATGGTCGCTAAAATATACTTGACTTTGATTTGAAAAAATTTCTCCCTTTTCAAATAATTCACTATACTTAAGCTGAAAACTTTCATTTAAAGTTTTTATTTCTTCAAATATCCTTTCAGGTTCATCAATAAGAAGAATAAAATCATCCTCGAAATAATCTAAAATATTTGAAAAGGACTCCTTTATGAAAGGGATCAAAAGGTCTGCATTTTCAATGCCCATACCGGATATAAGCTTGTCTTGATAAGAATTGTAAAGGTTTTTCAGATTTTTTGCTGCATCCTTGCTAAGATTTTTGTTTTGGCGCTTACCATAATCTTTCTCAACTTCAGATAAAATAGTTTTTATCTCTTCTTTCTTAAACAAAATATCGCTGCAGGGAATAATTTTAAAAGAGCTTATGTTTTTAACAGACCGCTGGGTTTTTAAATCAATCAATCTTATGGAGTCTATTTCATCGCCAAAAAACTCGATCCTGCATGGATTTGCCTGAGAAGGTGAGAAAATATCAATAATTCCTCCTCTTACAGAAAACTGGCCCACTCCTTCTATTGCATCCACTCTTTCATATTTAAGCTTAATCAGCCTGCTTCTTAATTCATTTAAATCATAGCCGGCGGCGTGTTTCAATTCTATAATACTTTCCTTAAATCTATCTTTAGACATCACCCTGGTAATTATAGAATTAATTGAAGCTGTTACTATGTTTTTTTTCTTATTTAAAATATCATGGAGCAGGTCTGCCCTCTTGTGGTCTACGTCCTTGCTTAAGGCATCAACATTGTACAAAATGAATTCTTTAGGCTGGAAACGGTTTGAGTGCTCGGTATAAGCTCTTATATACTCTTCATATTTTTTTGATTTTGTTTCACTGCTTGTAAGAATCAATATTTTATTGGATGTATCTAAGAGATTGCACGCCAAATAAGCTGCTCCTTCTTCATTTAACCCTTGGATCCGCTGACTTTTTCCATTATTATAGTTTTCTGATATCTTCTTGAATTTTTCTGTACTTTGAAATTGGTCAAATAAAATTTTGTTCATATTAAAGGTGTTTCCCCTGTTCTTACGGGGGCATCCCTTTAACGCCTGCCTTCAAAGGCCCACTCTATTTCACGTTAAAGGTGTGTCCCCCTTCATATTAGTATTAAATTTCTGCATTGCACTTTCTACATTATTTTCAATAATTTCTACCGCAGCTTCAGCTGCCTTTTCAATAATAGGCTTTAATGTCTCTTTTTCATCCGGAGAAAATTTCTGGAGCACATAATCAGCCAGGTCCATATTTTCATTTCTTCCTATTCCTATTCTTATGCGGGGGAAG
>CAZAYQ010000115.1:0-5637 GCA_964489345.1 uncultured Clostridia bacterium
CTTTTCAAATAAATTTATGTATTTCATATTTATACTGCTGTCGGTTAGGGCATACAAAAGCAGTATGTTTAAATACTGCTTAAAGTTGTGTCCCCATACCTAAAGGTCGGTTGCATTTAAGTATACACTTAAAATTTCTTCCAACAGTTCATCTCTTTCTATTTTTCGTATTAAACTTCTTGCATTGTTATGATTAGTTATATAAGTGGGGTCCCCGGACAATATATAGCCAATGAGCTGGTTATTAGGATTATATCCCTTTTCTCTAAGCGACTTATAAACCTGGGAAAGAATTTCACGAGCCTCATTAAGCGAACCCATACTGTAATCAAATTTTGCCGTATTATTTGCATTAGTTTCCATAAAAACCACCCCTTAACATCTCTTATCATTATACTATAATACTTAAATAAAATCAAATAAAACCTGAAATTCTTCGAGCTAAAGCTCTCAGAATAACAATTTAACTACTTGTTCATTCCTATTTGCTTTCTTACTGCATCTATTGCCTCATCTATCTTTTCGGGATTTTTACCTCCTGCCTGTGCGAAGTCAGGTCTTCCTCCTCCGCCTCCGCCTGCAATCGCAGCAGCCTCCTTGACCATATTTCCTGCATGTACTCCCCTTTCAAGCAAATCCTTGCTTACAGCAGCCACAAATAATACTTTGTCTCCTAAGTCAGAAGCTAAAATTACAGCACAGCTTTCATTCTTATCTTTTATTCTATCGGCAATTTCCCTTAATGAATTTGCATCCTTGTCTAAAAATTTTAAGGCAAAAAATTTTATGCCCTTAATATTCTCATATTGATCAAGAATTTTATTGATATTAGTCTTTATTATTTCATTATTTAATTTCTGAATTTCTTTGTCTTTTTCCTTAGCTTCCTTTTTAAGCGAATTAACTTTGCTCAAGAGCTCATCCTTATTTGTTTTCATGCATAATGACAATTCTTCCGTCAAATTATCCAATTCCTGAACATAATTTATTGCTGCTCTCCCGGTTATTGCTTCAATTCTTCTTACCCCAGAAGCTATGCTTCCTTCGGAAATTATTTTAAACAATCCGATTTTAGCCGTATCATCGATATGAGTTCCACCGCAGAGTTCCTTGCTGAAATTTCCAACGCTGACAACTCTTACTTTTTCCTGGTATTTCTCATCAAACAAAGCTATGGCACCTGACTTTTTAGCTTGATCCATGCTGAGAATATCAGTTCTTACCGGGTAATCTGCCAGTATTGCTTCATTTACGATTTTTTCGATTTCTTTCAATGTTTTATGGTCAACAGCTTCAAAGTGTGTGTAGTCAAATCGGAGCCTGCCTTCAGAAACATATGAGCCTGCCTGGTTTACATGATCACCCAGTATCTGCCTTAATGCCTTGTGCAGCAAATGAGTGCTGGTGTGATTCTTTGCAGTATTTTTTCTCTTATCGGCATCTACCTTGGCTGTAATGGTATCTCCAACTGAAATACTTCCTTTTATCAGTCTTGTTTCATGAAGATAAATATCGCTGTTGAGTTTGTGGGTATCTGTTACTTTTGCCAGCATATCATCAGCAATGAATTGGCCCCTGTCACCTGTCTGCCCGCCGCTCTCAGCATAAAAAGGAGTTTTATCAACCACAATAATTCCCGACTGTCCTTCACTTATTGTATTTACCTGTTCAGACTCCACAATTATTGCGATAACTTCAGAAGTATCTTCTAATTTATTGTAACCTGTAAATATGGTTTTATCCCTGTCTATGGTAAAATCATTTTCCTTCCAGCCTGAAACACCGGTGGACTTTCTGGCATCCCTCGCCATCTGTCTATGTTCTTCCATCTCTTCGTTAAACTGCCCTTTATTGAGGCTAAAGCCGTTTTCCTTAAGTATTTCCTCCGTCAGTTCTGAAGGAAAACCATAGGTGTCGTAAAGTTTAAAAGCTACTTTACCGTCCAGCTCTTTTTTGCCGCTTTCTTTTAATGTCTCTACTTCTTTCATTAAAAGTTCCAGCCCCTGGTCAATGGTTGTTTTAAATCTTTCCTCTTCAAGGCTCACAACCTTTAAAATATATGATTCCCTTTCCGATAATTCCGGATAAGCTTCTTTCCAATTATCTATAACAACCTTGACAGTTTTGGTTAAGAATTCACCATGTATCCCTATCGATTTGCCCTTGCGGACAGCCCTTCTTATTAAACGTCTCAGTACATAGCCCCTTCCTTCATTTGAAGGTATTACTCCGTCACCTATCATGAAGGTTGCAGCTCTTGAATGGTCGCAGATAATTTTCATAGCAATGTCGCTTTCTTTATTTTGACCGTAAGGTATTTGGCTGATTTCCGAAACCTTGTTTACTATTAAATTAAGCGGCTCCACATCAAACACCGTGGGTTTGTCTTGAAGCACTGCTGCTACCCTTTCAAGTCCCATGCCCGTATCAATGTTTGGATTTGGCAAAGGATGATACACCCCGTTTTCGTCCTTGTCAAACTGTGTGAATACAAGGTTCCAAATTTCAATATATCTGTTGCAGTCACAACCGGGTTTGCAGTCAGGAGACCCGCAGCCTCTGTCAGCTCCGGTGTCATAGTATATTTCCGAACAGGGACCGCTTGGACCAACTTCCAGTTCCCAGAAGTTATCGTCTTTTCCAAGCCTCACTATTCTTTCCATAGGTATTCCTACCTTTGTATGCCAAATATTTTCAGCTTCATCATCCTCCAAATATACGGTAACCCAAAGCCTGTCTTTATCAATTTTTAATACATCGGTTAAAAGTTCCCATGCCCAGACAACTGCTTCTTCTTTGAAATAATCACCGAAAGAAAAGTTCCCGAGCATTTCAAAAAATGTCAAATGTCTGGCTGTCAAGCCTACATTTTCAACATCACCGGTTCTTACGCATTTTTGACAGGTAGCCATTCTCTTCGCCGGCGGAATTTCAGCTCCCGTAAAATATTTCTTTAAGGGGGCCATGCCTGCCCCTATCAATAAGAGGCTTTTATCATTTTTAGGTATTAAAGAAAAACTTTGCTCGGTTAAATGGTCTTTACCCTTAAAAAAGTCCAAAAATTCTTTTCGTATATTATTTATAGAAAATCTATCTAATTTATCCACTATAAAATTCCTCCGTTTCATAGTATTAGCTGTATGTACTTTGTTATGAAATTATAATGTATTCTTTCCCTTATTGTCAATGGTATTCTGTGAAACATTAGAAACATCAGATACATCAGTTTGTGTATTAAACAAAAGGTAAATGCTCAAAATTTCAATTAATGTGTGTTTTATGCTGTATTAATTTCGGTTATCCGACACATTACTTTAAATTTTGAGCATATTCTTCTTAGAAATCAACCTTTTCAAAAGAATTATTCACACATTACTTGAAATTTTGAGTAAATCAATACCAAAATGTCCCATTATACAGCTAAATGGACCGAAGCCCTCCTTATTCTCAAGTACAAAAGAACCGTCCCCAAAATATCTTAGTGCTCACAGTGAATTTCATCATCTTCCGGTTTGTAATTTTCCAAACCCTTTATTATTTTATTGTTTTTTTGTGCGTAATCGTAAAGTGCTGATTTAACAGCCTGCTCAGCTAAAACAGAGCAGTGAATCTTAACCGGAGGAAGACCTCCTAAAGCTTCAACAACTCCCTTGTTTGAAAGCTCCACTGCTTCATGGATGCTTTTCCCCTTTATCATCTCCGTAGCAATGCTCGAAGAAGCAATTGCAGAGCCGCAGCCGAATGTTTCAAACTTTACATCCTCAATTATTTCATCATCATTAATTTTTAAATATATTTTCATTATGTCCCCGCATTTAGGATTTCCCACCTGGCCTACTCCATCCGGATTTTCCATGGCGCCTGCATTTCTCGGGTTTCTGAAATGATCCATTACTATTTCTGTATACATTTTAATCTTCCTCCATTGCCTTAGTTTTTATGCAAGTCTTCGTCGTTTTTAATCGGTGACATTGCTCTTAATTTAGAAATTATTTTTTTCATTGCAGCAACTGTAAAATCTATATCTTCTTCGGTTATTTCCTCGCTTAGTGTAAAACGTATGGAACCGTGGGCCGTTCCATGGTCAAGTCCTGTTGCAAGCAAAACATGTGACGGATCCAAAGACCCTGAAGTGCATGCTGAGCCGCTTGAAGCAGATATTCCCTCCATATCAAGGAGTAACAGTATAGATTCCCCTTCCACGTATTTATATGAGAAGTTCACGTTATTAGGAAGTCTTTTGCTTGGATGACCGTTAAGAACCACATCAGGAATATTTTCCCTAATTCCTTCAATTAGTCTGTTTCTTAAAACTGTAAGTCTTTCTACATGCCGGTCAAAATTACCGGCAGCAATTTCAACAGCCTTTCCAAATCCTACAATATTTTGCACGCCTTCGGTTCCTGCTCTTCTGCCTCTCTCCTGGCCTCCTCCGTGAACAAAATTATCAATCCTTGTTCCTTTTCTGATAAACATTGCGCCTATTCCCTTTGGCCCCCTTAATTTATGGGCTGACATGGACATTAAATCTATATGCTGCTTGTTAACGTCTATTTTGACACTTCCCAAGGCTTGAACAGCATCTACATGAAAAAGTATGCCATTGTTTTTGGCGATTTCTCCAATTTCTTCGATTGGCTGTATTGTGCCGATTTCATTATTTGCAAACATTACGGAAATCAGCATTGTTTCAGGTCTTATTGATTCTTTCAGCTCCTCCAAATCTATAAGCCCGTATCTGTCAACATCAAGATAAGTTGTTTCTATGCCGAACTTTTCTAAGTATTCACATGTATGAAGTATTGCATGATGCTCAATTTTAGTAGTTATTATATGGTTCTTTCCCTTGTTTAAGTTTGCAAAAGCAACTCCCTTTATTGCCCAGTTATCGGACTCAGTACCGCTTGCCGTAAAATATATTTCTTTTTCTTCTGCATTCAAAAAGTCAGCCAAAGTCTTTCTTGCCTTTTCGATTGCTTCTTTTGATTTTCTGCCCAGTTCATATAATTGACTTGATGGGTTTCCGTAGAATTCATCAAAATATTTGCTCATTTCATCAATTACTTCTTTTCTTACCCTGGTTGTTGCAGCATTATCCAGATACAGCTTCTTAGTCATTTCTTTCCTCCATTAGTATTGTCTGTTGCTCCTCGTACATATCAGCCAAAGTTATGTTGTCAATCACATCATTTATACTTCTTTCTATTTTTTCAAATATTACCCTTGTAGCACAAATCGATTCCCTTGAACAAACTTCCTTGCTCACACATTCCGAAGTTGTTATTTCTCCCTCAAGCGTTCTTAGTATCATGCCCACCGTTATTTCCTCAGGTTTCTTTGCAAGGAGATATCCGCCCTGAGGTCCCCTAACCGTTCCTATATAGCCGTCTTTTCTAAGTTTGGCAAACAGCTGCTCCAAATAGCTTTCTGATATACCATACTTCTCAGATATTTTCTTAAGAGAAACAGGTCCTAATCCATAATTTTTTGAAAGTTCAAATGCTGCTTTCAATCCATATCTTCCCTTTGTGGATAAAATCATTTCTCTTCTCCTTTCAGTCAATCCCTACTATTTCAGTAGGGTATAATTAATTATAGGATACCCCAGTAATTTTGTCAACATTAAAAATAAAAAAA
>CAZAYQ010000116.1:0-5507 GCA_964489345.1 uncultured Clostridia bacterium
CATCTGCTCCTGTTTCCAAGACAAGTCTTTGGATTTCCTCCGGCTTTGTAGAGCCGCAGTCTACATTAATGTTGATTCCGTTAGGGTCATTATGAATTACATAGACTTGTGCTCCCAGCTCGTGAAGAAGCTGGGGGGCAGCCTTGTAGGCAGACCCGTTTCCGCAGTCAACAGCAATCTTAAGGCCCTTCAGGTCAACATCAATGGTGCCCTTTAAAAAATCCATATATTTTCTTAAGGGGTTTTCAACCCTTATTTTTCTTCCCAGATCTCCTGATACAGGGCAAGCATCTATGTCTAAATTGTTAAGTATGTATTCTTCAATGGAATCTTCCATTTCATCCCTTAGTTTTAAGCCGTCCTTGTTGAAAAACTTAATACCGTTATATTCAACCGGATTGTGAGATGCGGTTATCATCACTCCTCCGTCTGCATCAAGTATTTTAATCATTAGTGCCACTGCAGGTGTAGGTAATATTCCCAAATATAAAACGTCAATCCCGGCTGAATTCAACCCCGAAGACAAGGCCCCTTCGAGCATATCTCCTGAAATTCTGGTATCCATCCCAACAACCATCTTAGGCCTTTTTATTCCTTTTGTTAAAAAGTATCCCCCTACCCTTCCTAACTTATATGCTAATTCCGGAGTTAAATCTTTATTGGCAATTCCGCGCACACCATCTGTTCCAAATAGTATTCCCATCTTTCCTCCAAATCAAAAAAATTTAATCGCTGCCCCCCGCCTTAAGAGGAGGGGGTATCCTTTCCTCCTTATATTGTATCATATTTTATAGCCTAAAAAAAGATAGCAAAATATTATTTTTTTGTGAGCCAGTAGTCTCGAACCGCCCCCAGTGTCCAAATCCTGAAAATTCTGTTTTATTAAATTGTAAGCTGTGGTATAATCAAGCATATACTGAAATGAGCAATTGGAAAGGATACGATTATGATTGTTCTGTCATGCAACAATATTTCAAAGGCTTTTGTGGTGGAAAATATAATTGAAAATATCTCATTTACTATAAATGATAATGAAAAGGTTGGATTAATAGGTCTTAACGGAGCGGGCAAAACAACCTTGTTTAACATACTGACAGGTAATCTGGAGCCTGATTCGGGCGAAATATTCGTGGCAAAGGGGAAAAAATTAGGCTACCTGAAGCAAAATACGATTATTGAAAGCGATATGAGCATTATGGATGAAATGCTCCTTATTTTTAAGGAAGTCATTAAAATAGAAGAAAAACTTCATGACCTTTCTCATAAAATCGGGGGGTTTACAGAGGATGAAGACCCGGTTGGACTTGACGCCCTTATGAACACATATTCAAAGCTCAGCGAACTTTTTGTTGAAGCTGACGGTTACAGCTTCAGAAGCCTTATTAAGGGTGTTTTGAAAGGTCTTGGCTTTTCTGAAGATGAATTTTCCAAAAGGATTAATATTTTAAGCGGGGGCGAAAAAAGCAGGGTTATGCTGGCAAAACTCCTTTTGCAGAAGGCTGATATTCTTTTATTGGATGAGCCCACCAATCACTTAGATATTGAAGCTATTTCATGGCTTGAAAAATATATTAAAAATTTTAAGGGGGAAGTAATAATTATTTCTCACGACAGATACTTCCTTGACAATACGGTTAACAGAATTTTTCTTATGGAAAACAAGTCCTTAAAAACCTACAGGGGCAATTATTCGGAATATATGAAAAGAAGAAAAATTGAAATTGAACAGGCAGTGAAGGAATATGACGAATATGAGAAAGAAATCGAAAGACAGGAAGAAATGATACACCGTCTCCATTCATACGGCAGCAAGCGGAATATCAGGCAGGCATTCAGCAGACAAAAAGCTTTGGATAAGATAAAAAAACTTGACAAGCCCTCTGTTGAAAATAAAAAGGTTAAATTAAGGTTTACACCTAAAATCACCAGTGGCAGAGATGTACTAAGCCTTGCTGATGCAGCCGTGTCCTTTGACGGTGTTCAGATTTTAAAAAATGTAAACATAAGGGTATATAAGGGGGAAAAGGTTGGAATTATCGGGCCTAATGGGGTAGGCAAAACAAGTCTCCTTAAAATTATCGCCGGTATATTAAATGAGCATGAAGGAGAAATAACATTCGGTCATAATGTCAATATCGGCTATTTCGACCAGGAGCAGACAGGCTTAAACAATGAAAGCACAGTAATCGATGAAATATGGGACGAAAACCCTGCCTTGAATTATTATCAAATCCGAAGGTATCTTGCACAGTTTTTATTTTACGGGGATGATATGTATAAGCTTATAGATGACTTAAGCGGCGGCGAAAAAGGAAGGCTTTCTCTTTTAAAGCTCATGACTTCCAATGCTAATTTTTTATTGCTGGATGAGCCTACAAATCATTTGGACATTGATTCCAAGGAAGTGCTGGAAGACTCGCTTATTAACTACGAGGGAACAATACTGGTTGTTTCTCATGACAGGTACTTTTTAAACAAGGTTGTTAATAAAATATATGATTTGTCAGAAGAAGGAGCGTTTGAATATCTGGGGGATTATGACTACTATGTAGAAAAAAAGGCAGAGCTTGATGAAACTGAAGATGAGGAAACTTTCAATAAGACCAAGACACAGATGAATGCGGAAAAAAGGAAGGAAAGAGAGCTCATAAGAGAGCGCCAGCAGCGGGAAAAGAAACTGAAAGAGCTGGAAGAGCAAATTGAGATGCATGAAAATGAAATTCATGAATTAGAAACCAAATTATGTCAACCTTCGACATATAATGACAATTTTCTAATTATTAATTATAATGAAAAATTAAACATTTATAAAAAAGAATTAAAAAATTTATATCTTTTATGGGAAGAAACTTTAGAAAATTAAAAAAATTATCCCCTCTTTGTTTATATCCTGTGAATAACTTTTTGCTATTTTACTTGTATCAACAACTTTATCAACAGCTGTTGATACTTTTTATTAATCGGGTGTTAATCAATTTGCAAGTTCTAAATTTGGCATTGCATTTAAGGATGAATCGGCAAATATTTTACCTAAATATTTATAATATCCTGCGCACCCAATCATGGCTGCATTATCTGTGCATAAAATCGGAGATGGCTTCATAAATATATAGTTATGGCTTAAACATTCCTCCCCGAGTCTCTCCCTAAGACGGTTGTTGGATGCAACCCCTCCTGCCAGTGCAATGGTGGTCAGGCCTTCTTGTTTTGCTGCCTTTATTGTTTTCATCACAAGTACGTCAACCACTGCCTCCTGGAAGCTTGCCGCTACATCTTCCATATTTACAATTTCATTCTTCTGCTTTGCATTATGAAGATAATTTATAACTGCCGATTTTAAACCGCTGAAGCTGAAGTCCAGTGTTTCATCGTCAATTATTGCTCTTGGGAACTTTATGGCATCTTTTTTTCCTTTCCCGGCTGCCTTGTCTATCAAAGGCCCACCCGGATAGCCCAGTCCGATTGCTCTTGCTACCTTGTCGAATGCTTCTCCGGCAGCATCATCCCTGGTCATTCCCAGAATTTTATAGGCTCCGTAATCCTTTACATGAATCAGGTGAGTATGGCCTCCTGAAACTACCAGACAGAGAAATGGCGGCTCAAGCTCTTTATATTCAATATAATTTGCATTTATGTGTCCTTCTATATGATTAACGCCAATCAATGGTTTTTCCCATGCATAGGAAAGCCCTTTTGCATAATTTATCCCCACCAAAAGTGCTCCTACCAAACCGGGTCCGTAAGTCACAGCGATACCGCCTATATCCTTTGGCTCTGCATTGGCTTCAACCATAGCCCTTGATACTACCTCATATATATTTTCAATATGCTTCCTTGAAGCCAGCTCAGGTACCACGCCCCCAAATTCCTTATGTATTTCTATTTGAGACGATATGATATTTGATAAAATATTTCTTCCGTTTTCAACAACTGAAGCTGCTGTTTCATCACAGGATGTTTCTATGGCAAGTATTAACGTTTTATCCTTTATGTTTTCCTTCATTTAAAAAATTTTCCTTCCGCCTTTTCCTGAGATTATTATACTGCCGAAAGTTTTAATATTCAAGGGGAAGTTATGAATATTCCTTTCGGCTCATTGTGGTGGATAATTGGCTTAAAAGATTATAAAATGCTCAAAATTTCAAGTACTGTGTGGATTATATTTAGAAAAGTATGTTTTTTTCGTAGAATAAAATCGAAACTTAAAGTAATGTAGAAAATAGTAGAGAATAATACAGCAAAAAACACACATTAATTTAAAATTTGAGCAAAGTGAGTTTAAAAGAGAACGGGAGCGTCGTCTTATATGACAGCACCCCCGTCCCCTTGTCACCCTTGTCATTAGTTTAGTGTGATTTTGCCTTTTTTGTTTGTTCTCCAGACGTGGAGTCCCAAAGCAAGACCTATAACCCCATATACCATAAATGTTCTGAAGTATTCTCCCAAAAGGGTGTTGCCAAAGAGGGACAAACCTATTTCAGGAGACATTATAAACATTGAGTTAAATAAAAGTGTACCGAAAATAGCATGCTTTACTCCTGCCTTTTGGGTTGAAGCTCCTCCAACCAAAAGGGCTGCTACCGAAAACAAACCAATTTGCATGTGAGCACCGTATGTGTTTAGGGTTCCCATATTCTGCAGGTACATAATTTGTCCCCAGGCAGCAAAAACTGTTGACATAATCGTTGCTATGATTCTTGTTTTATCAACATTGATGCCTGAAACCTCTGCAATGTGCTGACTTTGACCGACGCTTCTGAAATCCTGCCCCAGCTTTGTTTTCAAAATCAGTTCATTGAAAATACAAAGGGCAACTATCAACAATCCTGTAAATACCGGAACCTTTCTAACCATCATCAGGCTTGATTTCGTCGTTATTGCTTGGACACTGACTGCAATCATAAGCAGGCTTAAAACTATATTTATTACAGTCATCGTTTTATTATATCTGTATAAAACGGGATTCTTTTTATTTCTTACTATTTTCCATAGCTGCAAGAGCAAGATGGCTGCAAATACTGCCAATATGGCCCACATGAAAGGTATTTCCCAAATTTTATCCAGTGTGTATTTAAGCCCGCCCTTGTCATATGCTCCCATGTCAACAGTCATCCTCACTCCTACGCCGTCAGTTTTAATCATGGGATGGGTTTTCGGAACCTTTATTATTACACCTACAACAAACAAGAATAAAAATTGATATATACCGTTGGCAAAATAACCTACCATTAAGCTTGCTATCATTTCCTGGCCTCTTGTTTTATTGTAGAGCATGCCTGTTAAATATCCGAACAATACTGCTATGGGAAGTGCTATAAGCATTGTTAAAAGAAGTCCGTTAAGTCCTCCCCATCCAAAGTATAAGACAATTGCAAGAGCAATCTGCCCTGACATGGCACCTACAACTATACCGAAGTTTAGTCCAAGACCTGCTACAACAGGTATTACAAGAGATAAAACAAGGAATGCATTCCTGAAGAAACGGCTTGATAATTCTGTCAGGAAAA
>CAZAYQ010000117.1:0-236 GCA_964489345.1 uncultured Clostridia bacterium
CAAACACCACATAAACGCCGCTTACACCATCTTCTGAAGCGAACCTGAAGCTGTCCAGAAGATTTTTCTTTGCATCTGTTATTTCAACATTTATTGGTTTCTGTGCCCCTGTTAAAACTATTGGTTTGTTTGGATTTTGGATTAAATAAGAAAGGGCTGCAGATGTGTATGCCAGTGTGTCAGTTCCGTGAGATATTACAAAACCGTCATATTTATTGTAGTTTTTCTCTATTGTT
>CAZAYQ010000117.1:246-5429 GCA_964489345.1 uncultured Clostridia bacterium
ATCATGACCCAGTGCTCCGGCTGAATATTGGTGCTGTCAATATTTATAAGCTGAATTGTATCTACATGGCAATACTGCCTTATTTCAGGAACAAAACTGATGAGCTCCTCTGAACCTATTTCCGGTGCCAGACCGTTTTTTGTATTTATTGAAGCAATTGTTCCTCCTGTTGCTATCATTAAAAGCTTTTTCATGCCTTCCTCCTCCTTTAACGGATATTTCCCACTTATCCCGCAGTTCCTCATACAAATTTATTTGTTGGTAAACTCATCATCGCCGTTGATTATCTTTTCCATATCCTCCGGCAAAGGGCATGTTATTATCATTTCTTTGTTTGTTATAGGGTGCTTAAACCTCATTTCATAACAGTGAAGCGCCTGCCTGCCTATAAGTGAGCTTTCTGATCCATATAAGGTGTCGCCTATAACCGGATGACCTATATACTTTAAGTGAACTCTTATTTGGTGTGTTCTGCCGGTTACAAGCTTAAGCTTAACCAATGTCATATTGTTGAATATTTTCTCTTTTTTGAATTCAGTTATGCATTCCTTGCCTGATGCATGGACTGTCCGTATTATATCCTCAGGATTGAGTCTTGTTATGGGGGCATCTATTCTTCCCCGGTCTTCCTTCATATGGCCTTCAACTATGGCATAGTAATATTTTTCAACCTGGTTTGACTTCATCTGGACCGCCATCTGATTGTGGGCGTATGGATTCTTAGCGATTATGACTATGCCGGATGTGTTCATATCAAGCCTGTTGACAAATCTTACCTTGCGGCGGATGTTGTTTTCTTTAAAATAATAGGCAAGACCGTTTGCCAGTGTATTGTTTTGATGGGATCTTGCAGGATGAACAACAACGTAGGGCTGTTTGTCAACAGCAAGCAAATCACCATCCTCATAAATAATTTTTGCGGGGATATCCACTGCATCGTATTGGTCTTCTTCCTCGTCAAATTCTATGGACAGTTCATCGCCTTCAAAGATGCTTTTACTTAATTTTACTGCTTTTCCATTTAGTAAAATTTTCCCGGTCCGCTCTAATTTTCTTGAGAGTCTTCCTGAAAATTTAAATTTTTCGGTCAATACAGTCTTTACAGTCTTATCATTTTCTTGTATTCTATAATTAAGTATGTTATTAAACATTTATTCACTCCTGTTTGGTTCAAACAATTTCTTTCTTCCTTGCGGCTGAAGAAATTATGTTCACACGAAGAAACTTGGTTGGAGAAATTGGACCGTGAAATTGGGTTCGCAGGTAAATTCACTAATTTATTTGTTCATTGCGTCGCATAAATTAGGAATTTTATGCGTTTGACCTACCAGCCATTTTTCAGAGAAAATACTCTGAAAAATGGGGTTAAGGCATCTTGTGTACTTATAATAATATAAAAGATTGGTAAAGTAAAGGGGATAAAATGAAGGAGAAAGTAATAAATATTGCTGCTAACGATGACTCTTATACAGCTGAAATTAAAAGAAAACTCATTAGGACTTTAATTGAAAACGGCTATAATTATTACGAAGGTTTCAATGAGGATGCACAATTGAATATTACGGTAGGAGGGGATGGCTCTTTTTTAAGAGGCGTGAGAGATAGCAATTTTTCCCAAATACCCTTCATAGGGGTGAACACCGGAACCTTGGGTTTTTATCCGGAAATCACGCCGGAAAATCTTGAAAACTTCATTATTAATTACAGGGCAGGAAATTACACCATAAATCCTGTGAATTTAATCGAATGCGAAATAGTGACTTCTGACTTGTCAGACAAAATTTATGCGGTAAATGATATAATATTGAAAAGAAAAGATATGAAAACAATACATCTCAATGTATTTATCGCCTCAAACCACCTGGAAAAAATAAGCGGTGACGGTTTAATCATTTCTTCTCCCTTGGGAAGTTCGGCATACAGCAAGTCAGCAGGCGGAAGTCTGGTTTATCCATCATTAAAAACACTGCAGATAACACCCTTGTCGCCAATATTGTCAAATGCTTACAGGTGTTTGGAATGCAGCATCATAGTGCCTCCTGAATTTGAAATTGCAATTTATCCTGAAAGAAGAGAAGACTACTGTTTAGCAATTTTAGCAGATGGAGAAATTTTTGAATATGACGAAATGGAACATGTGCTTTTTAGAACATCAAAAAAGGTAATTAACCGCTTGACAACCGGGACATTCAACTACTGGAATGTAATAAAAGAAAAATTCCTGTAAAAAGGTATGGGGACACACCTCCCTATTTAGGGACAGTCACTGATGGCAGAAGGAATGTCCCCAAATTTCCCCTTCTTTATATTTTTAATATAAACCTGCTGCCTTCATTTACTTTGCTTTCTACAGTCAAAGAATATTTGTGTTTGTCGGCAATCCATTTGGCTATGCTGAGTCCAAGACCTGTGCCGCCTTCCCTGTGCCTTGCCTTATCCGCCCTGTAAAATCTGTCAAATACCCTTTCCAGGTCCTTTTCATTAATGCCTATACCTGTGTCTTCAACAACTAAAAACTTTTTGTTTTTATTGGTTTTTAAGCTAACAGTAACATTGCCTTTTTCTGTGTACTTAACTGCATTATCAATTAAGATAACTACTAATCTTCGCATCTTGTCATAATCTGCCCTGATTATTATATTATCTTCAATATCCATAATAAGTTCAATGTTCTTTTTTGCAGCAATCACTTTCATGGTCTGGCACACATTTTCCACAACTTCTGAAAAAGAAAACTCAGAGATATCCATTTTTTCTTCATTGTTATCGGCCTTGGCAAGAATTAAAAGATGATCAATCAGCTTAGCCATTACTCTTGTTTCAGAATATGCATTGTCAAGCCAGATTTCATTTTCTTCGACTGTTCCATCTTCATCGCTTAAAACCGCATCTAAATTTGTTTGTATTACAGTAAGAGGAGTTCTAAGTTCATGGGACGCATCTGCCACAAACTCTCTCTGCCTTACCCATGTTTCCCTGACAGGTGCCAGTGCCTTGCCTGTGAGAATATAGCTTAATGCCAGCAAAACAATGGTGCCGCAAATTCCTATACCAGTCAGAACGTTTCTTAAGAATGTCCACAGTATTTCTTCATTTACTGTATTTTGATAAACCTGAACTATGCTTTGGCCGGTTAAATCATTAAAATATCTAGTATAAATTCTGTAGTTGAATCTGCCTATCCTTTTTGTCGTATAAGAATCTTGTTTTTCTTCAATTGCCTCCTGCGCCAGGGGCTTTATATAATCAGCTATTTCCGTATCACCTTCATCGGATAAAACAGGCGTTAAATTCTGGTTATAAACAATATAACAGGCATCCAGCCTTTTAGTATCTGAAGGATTGTTTATATACCTTCTGAATAACCCTCCGTTAAAGAAGTAATCCGCATAGGCTGTATTTTTATAGTTGTAAATTCTCAGCGCTTCTGCCCTCATAAGCTCTTTGTTGCCGTCTTCAAATATAATTTTTGTAAATTTATATATTCCTGCAGAAACAAAAAACATAAAAAGAATAAGTATGATGCCCATGTATGCGGTTAGTTTCAAATGAAGTTTCCTAAACATTTATTTCTCCTTAAGCATATAGCCCACGCCTCTTACGGTTTCTATTTTAACATTTGTATCCTCAAGTCTTTTTCTTAAATGGTGGACATATATTTCAATATTGCTTTCAAGTATATCTGCTTCAAGTCCCCATATGCGGTCGATAATCTGTTCTCTTGTAAAAACCTGACGAGGTTTTCTTATGAACATTTCCATAAGCATGGCTTCTTTAAGAGGTATTTTATATTCAGTATCTCCTACATACAAGAGATAGTTTTTGACGTCGTATTTAATATCTTCAAATTCAAATACTTCACCTGCAAATTCCGTGCTTTTTCTACGGGCTAAAGCTTTGACCCTGGCAATCAATTCCTTTGTGGCAAAAGGTTTAACCAGGTAATCATCAGCTCCTGTTTCAAGGCCGAAAACCCGGTCATCCACCGTATCCTTTGCAGTAAGCATAATTACAGGTGTTTTTACGCCTTCTTTCCTGATTGTTTTCAGTATTTGAATGCCGTCAACACCCGGCAGCATTATATCTAAAACTATCACGTCATAAATATCCTTGCCGGCAAGAATCAGCCCTTCTTCACCGTCATTTGCAATGTCAACGTCAATTTTTTGCTTATTAAACAGAAAATTCAGCGCTTGTGTAATTTTTACCTCATCTTCAACTATTAGTATCCTCAAGTGCAATACCCCCATTATACATTGTAATTTACTATTTCACAGGTCCCTTCATTCTGAAGACTGTTAATTTTTCCATGTATGATTATACTATACCAAAAACCTTAAAATTATATTAATATTAAGTACATAATATAAACTGAAGGCAGGTTTTGTCAAGCACTTACAATATGCCGGCCAATAAAAAAGAAGCCTTTCATATTAATTTATGAAAGACTTCAAATATCAGCAAGATATTAGCATTTAGAATATTTAGCCTCTAAATCTATCTAAACTGCTATAGTTAGAATTCGGGGATTACATCATTCCCATTCCGCCACCGCCCATTGGAGGCATTGCCGGTTCTTCCTTAGGCTCATCTGCTACAGCTGCTTCCGTTGTCAATAGCATTGCAGCTACGCTTGCTGCGTTTTGAAGGGCTGACCTTACTACCTTTGTAGGGTCTACTATACCTGATTCAACCATATTTACATATTTTTCAGTCATTGCGTCAAAACCGACGCCCTTATTGCTGTGTTTGATTTTTTCAACTACTACTGAGCCTTCAAGACCTGCATTGATTACAATTTGTCTAAGTGGTTCTTCCAATGCCTTTTCAATAATCTTAGCTCCTGTTTTTGCGTCTCCTTCCAGTCCTTCTGCTACTCCGGCAACTGCACCTATTGTATTTAAAAGTGCAACTCCTCCGCCTGGTACCAGACCTTCCTCAACGGCTGCCCTTGTAGCATTTAAAGCATCTTCAATTCTTAATTTCTTTTCTTTCATTTCGGTTTCTGTAGCTGCTCCAACATTAATAACTGCTACTCCGCCTGTCAATTTAGCCAGTCTTTCCATGAGCTTTTCTTTGTCGAATTCAGATGTTGATTCTTCATGCTGTGCTCTTATCTGTTTAGCTCTTTCATCTATGTCTTCTTTAGCGCCTGCGCCGTTTACTATTACTGTATTTTCCTT
>CAZAYQ010000118.1:0-5359 GCA_964489345.1 uncultured Clostridia bacterium
GCCTTCAATGTAAACAACATGGAAATTATTCAAGGAATAGTGGATGCAGCAAAACAGGAAAATGCGCCCCTTATACTTCAAGTTTCAGCCGGCGCGAGAAAATATGCAAATCCTATTTATTTGAGAAAGCTTGTGGAAGCAGCAATTGAAGACACAGGATTAGATATCTGTCTACACTTAGACCATGGCGAAGATTTTGAAATTTGCAAACAGTGTGTTGATGATGGTTTTACATCTGTTATGATTGACGGCTCAAAATATCCTTTAGAAGAAAATATAACCCTTACAAAAAAGGTGGTTGAGTACGCACATTCCAAGGGAGTTGCTGTTGAAGGTGAGCTTGGCAAATTGGCTGGAGTAGAGGATGCTGTTAAGGTAAAAGCTAAGGATGCTACATATACAGACCCTGATGAAGCTGTGGAATTCGTGGAAAGAACAGGAGTCGATTCATTGGCAATTGCAATAGGAACAAGCCATGGCGCTTATAAATTCAAAGGCGATCCAAGCCTGGATTTTGAAAGATTGGAGATTATAACAAATCTTCTGCCTGATTTTCCCTTAGTACTGCATGGCTCATCCTCTGTACCCAAGGAATTTGTGGACCTGTGCAACAAATACGGGGGACAAATACCGGGAGCTGCAGGAGTGCCTGAAGAAATGTTAAGACGTGCCGCCCGGATGGGAGTATGCAAAATAAATATAGATACGGATTTAAGACTTGCTCTTACTGCATGTATCAGGCAATATTTTGTTGAACATCCTTCCGAATTCGACCCGAGAAAATATTTAGGACCCGGCAGAACAGCAATTAAAGATATGGTTGCTCATAAAATGAGAAATGTTTTAGGCTGCAGCAACAAAAGATAAACAATGACAAGGGTGACAAGGGGACGGGGGTGCTGTCATATTGTTGTATGACAGCACCCCCGTCCCCTTGTCACTTTAAACATAATTTTTGTCAACTGTTACAAGGGCAAAATATGTTTCATTTTCTTTTTGTACTTCTTTTTCTATCAAACTTACGAGTTTTGCTGACTTTATATCGCAGTCCACCGGTACTGCCACGTCAAATATTAAATTTGTATGGGTGTCTCCCTTAACAACCCTAAAATCATGCATGGAAAGTCTTTCATCTATGGATTTGATTATATTGTCGGTCATGCTTCTCAATTCGTTTATTTCCTCATCATCTGTAATTATAGGGTCTAAATGAATTACAAGATTAATATTTAAATCTTTTGCAAATTCTCTTTCTATATTGTCTATTATGTCATGGGATTTTAATATGTCTTCATTTGCATCAACCTCTGCATGAACTGTTGCAAAGTGGGTGTTAGGTCCGTAATTATGAACTACCAGGTCATGAATATTCAATATGCCTTCATAGGACATAATCTTATTTTCAATTGATTCCACAAACTCTTCATCCGGCATTTCCCCCAGAATAGGATTCAATATGTCTCTTAATATGCCATAAGCCGAATATAATATGAATAAAGCCGCTAATATTCCCACAAAACCGTCAATTTCATAGCCCGTTGCTTCAGATATCAGTAGGGATAAAAGTACAATTATGGTTGAAATTACATCGTTTCTCGAATCTATGGAAGAAGCCTTAAGGGTTACTGATGAAATTTTACCGCCAAGCTTTTTATAAAATAAAGAAAGCCATAATTTAATGAAAATAGAAACAATAAGTACGGCTGTCATTTCAATGGAAAATATGGTCTTTGTAGGATTCATGATTTTGTCAAAGGATGACTTGATAAGCTCAAACCCGACCAAAAGCACGGCAATTCCCAAAATAAGACCTGTCAGGTATTCCATCCTTGCATGACCGAAAGGATGGTCCTTGTCAGCAGGCTTGCTTGAAATTTTAAAACCTATCAGTGTAATTAAAGAGGATGCCCCGTCGGATAAGTTGTTGACTCCGTCAGCTGTAACAGAAATACTGTTAAATAATACACCTGTCAATATTTTCCCTATACTTAAAATAGTATTTGCAATTATTCCCGTAACGCTTGATGTTACGCCGTAGGATTCTCTTACCTTTTTATCATTGATATTTTCATGGTCTTTAATAAACTTTTTAATTATGAAATTAGTCATTATATCTCTCCAGCTATAAATATGTAATTCATTTTACCCTATCATTATATGCATTATATTTTTTATTATATTCATCTGAATCTAATTCATAAGCAGGAATGGGCGGCCTACTTTTTGAATAGATACCAGGTTTTCGCATCCAGCTCATATTTAAGTTCAAAAATATCCTTCCCCTTATGGAGGCATACAAATACAATCCTTGTATTGCCGACAATGTTTTCTTCATATGTTTTCATTATTTTTTCAATTTTAACGACTTTATCATCAAGCCTGAACTTTACAGGCTCTATTTTTCCGTTTGTATTAAAAACAGCCATTACTTTTATAGGCTCATTTATTATTTTCATATCCCACCTCTATAAAATACTGGTCATGCCCGGATATTCATCATCGGGATATCCCCCCAGAACAGGTCTTAAACCGGAGTTTGCAAAAACCCCTCTTATAATTGAATTCTCACCATATTTAGCTCTTACCTTATCCACCGTCTTATCCAATATTTCATTTTTTAAACTTAATTCATCCTGAAAAAAATTAGTCTGCTTAAAGTTTGAAAATTCCAGGTCTGATACATGAACCCCCAATGCCCTTACAGGCTTTTTATCCCACAATTCATCAAATAAGCTGCATGCATTCATATAGATGTCTCTTGTAGAGTCTGTAAAATACATAATTTTTCCCTGCTTGATTTTAAAACCGAAATCCCTGTCCTTGATACTTATGCTTACAACCCTGCAGCACATATTTGCTTCTCTTAATCTCCAGGCAGTCATTTCAGTTAAGCTCAGCAGTATTACATGAGCAGTTTCCCTGTCTGTAACATCGAATTTCAAGGTGCTGCTGTTTCCTACACTTTTAATAGGGTCCTTTTCTTTAAAGATTGAAACATCTCTCCCCCAGGCATAATTGTAAATTAACCTGCCGTAAGATTTAAGCATGGAGACAATTAATTTATAATCTGCATTTGCAAGTTCCCCGATTGTATAAATACCCCACCTGTTTAATTTCGGCCTGGTTCTTCTTCCCACCATAAATAATTCTTCAACAGGCAGGGGCCACAGTTTTTTCTTTATTTCTTCGATATACATGGTGTGGCACTTGTCAGGCTTTTCCAAGTCCCCTGCTTGTTTTGCAAGAAGCTTATTTTCAGAAACCCCTATATTTACTGTATAACCGAATTTCTCCCTGACACCGTCTTTTATTTTATAGGCAAGCTTAAGAGCCTGGTCTCTGTTTATGTCCGTAAATCTCAGGAAGCATTCATCAATGCTGAAAACTTCCACATCGGGAGTATATTTTTTCAAATACTCCCTGAGAGCTTTGCTTGCTCTTACGTAAATATTGTAATCCGGAGCTATGACAAGCAAATCAGGGCACATCTGCCTTGCTTCCATAAGGGACATTCCTGTTTGTATTTTGAACTTCTTGGCAGGAGTTGATTTGGCAAGGACAATTCCATGGCGGCTTTGTTCATTTCCACCGATAACAGCCGGCACTGTCCGTACATCTTTTTCTATTCCTCTTTGTTTTTCATATGCAGCTGTCCAGCTTAAAAAAGCTGAATTCACATCAATATGCATTATTATCTGTCCCATAAACTCCGCCTCCTTAACTTATCCCATTCGAACGTTTGTTTCCCTATTATACCACAAATTTTAAATTTTAAAAGCTTTTTTTGAAATTTTTATAAGAATTTCAGGGACAAATTTCAGGGACGGTTCTTTTTGTTTTGCTTTTGAGAACAAAAAGAACCGTCCCTGAAATAAAAAGAACCGTCCCCAAATCTTTATTTTTTGAAATTTTTATCGTGGATTATTTTTAACCCTTTAAACAAAAGCTCAGGATCAAATATGTTAATTTCTGGGGTCCCGTCGGATATAAGCCTGCCGAATCCTCCGGTTGCCACAACCTTTATATTTTCATTACATAGTTCTTCTTTTATTTTTTTAATAATATATTCTACCTGCCCTATATATCCGTAAACAAGCCCTGCCTGCATGCTTGTTACCGTGTTTTTTGCAAGAATTGTATCAGGCTTTTTTATTTCAATTTTTGGAAGCTGGGCAGTTCTCTGCCACATTGCATCAGCAGAAATTTGAATTCCGGGAGATGTGATGCCGTATTTGTATTCCCCTTTTTCATTTATAACATCATAGGTTGTAGCCGTTCCAAAGTCTATGACTATCATAGTATTGCCCTTTGAGTATAATTCATAGCCTGCTACAAGCCCCACAATCCTGTCGGCCCCTACCTCACGGGGATTATCTATCATTATTGTTATTCCTGTTTTTACACCGGGACCTACAACAATGGGTTCTATGCCAAAAAACCTTTTTATGGTGTTTTCAAATGAATGCATTACATTGGGCACAACAGATGATACTATTGCACTTTTAATGCTTTTATGATTAATATCATTGTAGCTTAATAAATTTAATATTGAAATCCCGTATTCATCGGATGTTTTTTCACTTTTAGTGACCATTTTCCAGTTCCCGACAAGTTCATCACCCCTGTAAACACCGATTACTATATTTGTATTGCCTATATCAACAACCAAAACCATACTTTTACCCCCAAATATAATTTTATCATAATTCTTAATCTTTCCTCAGCTCATCGATGGATTTGCTTGTAATCTGACTTCTGTCAAGATTTAATATCCTTATTGCCTTTTCCAGCTCTTCACTGGATGACACTTCAATTTCAAGATAAGGTTTTGCATAGGTTTCTTCATCCCAGGTATCAATTTCAAACAATATATTTTCATACATATAAGACCTTCTATGCTTGTAGCCGGGTCTTTTTTGCTTGTAGCCCAAGAGCCCGATTATTTTAGCGGCATTTTCCCAGTTTGAAAGGTCTGTATTAATTTCCTCATTAATCCTTAAGGAATCCCTTTTTAGGTTTTTTTTAAATGTCATTGTACTTGTGCTTTCGCCAGACAGAATATCATCGGTAATCCTTATTCTCAAATAACCGTCGTAGGTTTTTTTCAAATAATAATCATCTGTATCAAATCTATAGTTTATTTGATTTTCATCCTTTACAAGGACAGCTCCTATAGCGATAAGCTTTTTTTCTATTTCTTCCTTGTCAATATTTAAAACCTTTACTTCCAGCTCTTTCATTTTGTCCTCCGCTTAAATTTAAGTAATTATAACACAAGAGTCGAAATATTTAAACATATATAAAAATTTTGTTTTAAGAGATTTTAACGGGGTATAAAGATTATATTGAAGAATATAAA
>CAZAYQ010000119.1:0-5171 GCA_964489345.1 uncultured Clostridia bacterium
TGGGATTGGCATTGTCTTAAATTTCCATGTTCCTGTTCTAGACATTCTTTATTGCAACATTGTGGAAGCAGAGGTGGAGTTGGACAATATTTATGATTATAACAACATTTTTCCATAGGATGTACACCTTTCTTGTAAATTTAATACGACATTGCTGTCGCATGTGGAGGCATGGTCAAAGCTTCACATTTCACATCTAATTAATATGAAGACCTAAGATTGTCCTCTCGCATTATATTATGCTGACAAGATGGGATGTGCTACTTCATTTATCGAATAAATTAATTTTAATGCATCACTTATTTATATTCCTGTTGAAAATTTTTATGGAAAAGAAATCCCGACAATTAATTAAGAAAATATGCGGTTTAGGCAGCAGCTATGAAGCAAGACGTCTGCACCCCCTACTTCATTAAATATTATAAGATCCCGAGCGAAAGCTTGGATGAAAGGGCACTTAACGAAGGTAAAATAAGACCTAATCAGACTTGATAACCTAAAGAAATTAGCGTACAATATCTTTAGGTTGATAAGGACATTTATGGTAATAAAAAGTAGTAAGGGCAGGCATATATTTTATGAGTAGATGGATATGAGGGAATTGCTGAAGAGGTGTAATTATGAACGATTACATGGTATGTTTAACTAACCTGATACCGGAAAAGGACAGCCTAAAACTTGTAAGGGCAGAAGCAGAAAAGTATTATAACACTCATACATTAGAAGAATGCTATAACACGGGGCTTGAACTTTATCAATCAGATAATTTTCAAATTCAAGAAATAGGTGTTTTACTATTAGGATATTCTGCCTGTGAAAATAAAAATGCTTTGCATTTTTTAAAATGTAAAGTAAGTCAACATGGAAGCTGGAAAGTGCAAGAAATATTAGCAATGGCATTTGATAATCATTGTAAGACTATCGGCTATGAAATGGCAATGCCGCTGATCAAGGAATGGTTAGCCAGTGATTGTGCCAATGTTCGCAGGGCTGTTTCAGAGGGATTAAGGATATGGACAGGTCGCCCATATTTTAAGGACAATCCACAAATAGCAATTGACTTATTATCTGTTCACAAGGAAGATGAAAGTGAATATGTGCGAAAATCTGTAGGAAATGCGCTAAGGGATATTAGTAAAAAACATCCGGAATTAGTTTCAACGGAATTAAGTAAGTGGTGTTTGTCTACCAAAGAAATAAAACAAGTACACAAGTTAGCGAGTAAATTCATATAGCCACTGAATAAACTTCAATTTAACATAAACCAACTAACATAGACCATAAATATATTATACGAGGAAGTGATATAATGCCATTACAGATTATTAGAAACGATATAACTAAAATGTATGTGGATGCTATTGTAAATGCTGCAAATTCAGCTCTTAAAATGGGAGGCGGCGTTTGCGGAGCTATTTTTAAGGCGGCGGGGGCTAGGGAGCTTCAGGCGGAATGCGACTCAATCGGTGGGTGTGAAACAGGCAGTGCAGTCATAACAAAGGGGTACAGGCTTGCTGCAAAAAATATTATACATACTGTGGGTCCTGTATGGAGCGGAGGGAACAATAATGAAGAAAAGCTATTGTCAAGCTGTTATACAAGGTCTCTTAATCTGGCAAAGGAATACAAATTGGAATCCATAGCATTTCCATTAATATCATCGGGAATTTACGGTTATCCCAAGGGGGAGGCATTTAAGGCAGCAGTAACTGCCATACAAGATTTTTTACTGGAAAATGAAATGATGGTATACTTGATTGTTTTTGACAAAAGTGCTGTTGAAATAAGCGAAAAACTGTACACATCGATTGAAAAATATATTGATGATAAATATGTTGACCGGCGTGTTGAAAACAGGGAGTATAGACTTCTAAATGAAGAGGCGGACATTGATTATATAGTATCAGAAGCAGTAATGGTAAAGCCCCTAAAGGGTAATAAAAAATTAGAGGATATTGTATCCCGGTTGGAAGAGACATTTTCCGAAATGCTTCTCAGATTAATAGATGAAAAGGAAATGACTGATGTGGAAGCATATAAAAAGGCTAATATTGACAGAAAACTTTTCTCTAAAATAAGGACAGACAAATATTACAAGCCAAGAAAGGCAACTGCTCTGGCACTTTGTATCGCTTTGGAATTAAATGTTGACCAAACGAAGGATTTGCTTGGAAGAGCCGGTTATGCTCTTTCCCGCAGCAGCAGATTTGACATAATAGTTGAATATTTTATTGAGCGGGGTATTTATAATATTTTTGAAATAAATGAGGCTTTGTTCGCCTTTGAAGAAAATTTGCTGGGTGTATAATGTCGCATTAAAAGCGACCATTTACCTTTGTTAAAATGATATCCTTCAATTACTAAAAAAATTGGAGGTATTGAAATGAAAGAAAACTTAACGGAATTAGTATTTATATTAGACAGAAGCGGCTCCATGTCAGGTCTTGAAACTGATACAATCGGCGGATTTAATTCTATGCTTGAAAAGCAGAAAAAGGAAAGCGGAGAAGCCTTTGTCACTACAGTGTTATTTGATGACAAATACGAATTGCTTCACGACAGAAAGGATATAAAAGGTATCAATGCAATAACAGACGAGGAATACTACGTAAGAGGTTCAACAGCCTTGCTTGATGCAATGGGTATTACAATCAATAATATCGGCAAAGCTTTGTCTGATACAAATGAAGAAGAAAGACCGGGGAAGGTTTTGTTTGTTATTATAACAGACGGCATGGAAAATTCAAGCAGGGAATTTTCTTATGAAAAAATAAAAGAAATGGTTGAACACCAAAAATCCAAATATGCCTGGGACTTTATATTTCTTGGAGCTAATATTGATGCAATTATGACAGCAGGGTCCTTTGGCATCAGTGCGGACATGGCAGCCAATTTTGTAAGCGACAGTGCAGGAACTAAGTTAAATTACAAAGTAGTCAGCGAAGCGGTAAGCAGCTTCAGAAAATGCAAAAAAGTAGATTCAAGCTGGAAGAATGAAATAGAAAAAGACCATAAGAAAAGGGGATAAGGCAAGGGAAATTGAAGAATGCATAAGATAGGTATTTTTAACTGGTATGGTTATGTGGAGCCTTTTGAAAAAAGGGTTGAACAAATAAAGAAGGTTGGATATGATCATTTGATGCTGTGGTGGGAAGATGAATCTTATCCTGAATTTATTGACAGAAGGGATTTTATTAAAATTGTAAAGTCCTTTGACTTGAGTCTTGAAAATATTCATCTGCCGTCCGAAGGAATCAACTCCTTGTGGGTTGACGGGATGGAAAGAAACAAAAAGGTGGATGAAATCAGAAAGTGGATGGATGAATGCAGGGAGTCAGGTGCTGAAACTGTGGTATTGCACGCAACAAGCGGAATAGGAATCCCATTGGATTATTCAATGGGCTATAAATCTTTTGAAAAAATTATATATGAAGCAGAAGCTATAAAATTAAAGG
Source organism: uncultured Clostridia bacterium (assembly GCA_964489345.1). Taxonomy (GTDB): domain Bacteria; phylum Bacillota; class Clostridia; order Tissierellales; family Sedimentibacteraceae; genus Sedimentibacter. The sequence goes on from CAZAYQ010000119.1 coordinate 3,456, forward strand.
TCGCAATTGAAAATATCAGGATGCTGAATTACCTGGAATTTATTTTTGAAGAATTCAAATCTGACTATGCAGGTCTGTGCTATGACTCATCACATGATTTTATTGATGGTCAAAGCTGCGGGAATATTCTTGAGCAATTAAAAGACAGGTTGTTTTGTGTCCATTTATCGGATTGTGACGGTATTGATGACAAGCACTGGGTGCCGGGAAAAGGAATAGTTGACTGGGAGAAAATTATTGCTATTATTAAAGGGACGGGCTGCAACAAAATCTCCATGGAAATCTACCCGGATGAATCTGAGAAAGCACTTTCTTCAATAGAATTTATTAAAAGGGCCAGAGAAGCTATAATGAAGTTATTATAAAATTATTGGCAGACAGAGAAATAGTCTGAATGGTGAAGGTCAAAAAGTGGAAAAGAAGCCTATTAAGAGATTAATAACAATAATAAGATATTTATTTTTATTATTATTAATAATATTTACAACTATTATAGTAATAGATACGCATGTTAAGAATTCTGCTGAGGGTAGAATTATATCAGAAGATGAAGCTGCTGGTTTTGATGCCGATTGCATCATTGTCCTTGGTGCAGGTGTAAGGGCGGACGGAAGCCCCAGCCCCATGCTTAAGGACAGGCTTTTGAAGGGAATTGCCCTGTATGATATTGGTGTTTCTGATAGATTATTAATGAGCGGGGACAATACCAGGAAGGGTTATGATGAAGTAAATACAATGAAGCAGTATGCAATTGACAAGGGTATTGCATCAGAGAATATTTTTATGGACCATGCCGGGATTTCAACATATGACAGTATTTATCGGGCTAAGGAAATTTTTCAAGTTGAAAAAATAATTATTGTTACCCAAGAGTATCATCTATACCGGGCCTTATACATATCAGATTCTCTTGGGGTTGAGGCATACGGAGTATCTGCTGACCCGACCCTATATGCAGGCCAGAAGTTCAGGGAAGCAAGGGAAATTATAGCCAGAGCAAAGGATTTTGTTAAATGCATTATTAAACCGCCTGCAGCAATTTTAGGAGAAGTTATACCTGTTAGCGGCGACGGCAATGTTACGAATGATTGAGATTATGAAAGGGTTTTTGCAAAATGGGGGAAGATGAAACGAGAGAAGCAGGGTTTGAACCCCTACAGCAGTCCAGCCAATAAAAGGTTTGTAAATTATTAGAAAATGTTATAATATAGTAATCAAAATAAATTATTTTCAAAACTTGTGTAAAAAAAGCGTATAAGGATATCATATGAAGGAACAATTACTAAGCATAAGAAGCATTAATAAATATTTTGGCAGGTCGCATATTTTAAAGGATGTGACCCTGGATATAAGGGATGGGGAATTCATAACTCTTTTAGGGCCCTCCGGCTGCGGGAAAACTACAATACTCAGGTGCATTGCAGGGCTTGAATCTATTGATTCGGGAGATATTTTACTGTATGGCCAATCAATAAAGGATTTAGCGCCTAATAAGCGTAATGTTAATACTGTATTTCAAAATTATGCCCTTTTTCCTCATTTGAATGTATATGACAATATTGCCTACGGGCCCAGGGTAAAAAAGTCCATGGGTGAAGGCGAAATTAAAAAAAGTGTTGGAGAAATGCTGGAATTAGTTCAAATGCAAGGCTATGAAAAAAGAATGACTGATCAGCTGTCCGGCGGCCAAAGACAAAGAATTGCCATTGCCAGGGC
>CAZAYQ010000120.1:0-5134 GCA_964489345.1 uncultured Clostridia bacterium
TTTACTCCTTCAACAATTTTATCCTCAGGCATGCATGAATAATTAACCCTAAAGAAATTTTTATTGCCGCTGGACGGGAAAAATGCTTCTCCCGGTACATAAGCAACATTTTCTTTTATGCATTCCTCCATGATTTTTCCTGCATCCAAGTCTTTTCTCAATTCGACCCATGCAAAAAGCCCGCCGTAAGGATTTGTATGTTTAACTTCTGCCGGAAAATACTTGTCCATGCTTTCAAGCATAAGGGTCCTTCGCTTCCCATATACTTCCCTGATTTTCAATATATGTTCGTTAAGATCATATTTCTTCATAAATGCCGCTGCTATTCTTTGGTCCAGCGAACTTGACTGAAGGTCTGCACCTTGCTTAATAATGATGTATTTATCCAATATTTCCGGTGCTGCGCAAACCCATCCAAGCCTCATTCCGGGAGAAAAGACTTTTGAGAAGGTTCCTAAAAAGATTACCCAGCCTTCTTTATCATAGCTTTTTATTGCCGGATGAACAGTTCCCTCGAAAATTAATTCTCCATATGGATTATCTTCAATAACAGGTATCTTGTACTCTGCAGCCAGTTCTGCTATTCTCTTTCTCCTGTCGTCAGGCAGAGTCTTCCCTGTTGGATTTTGAAAATCAGGAATGGTATAAATCATTTTAGCATAAGGATTCTCCTGTAATGCTTTCTCCAGCTCAGAAATAATTATTCCGTCTTCATCCATTTGAACCTCAACAAATTTGGGTTCATATGCCTGGAATGCATTTATTGCTCCAAGGTAGCTGGGGCTTTCGCATATTACCACATCATCCTTGTTAAGAAATAATTTTGCCGAAAATTCCAGCCCTTGCTGTGACCCTGTTGTTATAAGGATATCATTTGCTGTTAAATTCATATGTGCTGTTGACATTCTTTGTGAAGCAACAATTTCTCTAAGGGGTCTAAATCCTTCTGTAGGTCCATATTGAAGTGCAGCCCGCCCTTCATTCTCCATGACCTCAGCCATTACCCCCTTAATCTTTTCAACCGGAAACAGCTCAGGAGCCGGCAGACCTCCGGCAAAAGATATAACTTCAGGCATTTCAGTCAGTTTTAGGAGTTCTCTTATGGCTGATGCTTTTAATTTGTCTGCTCTTTCAGAAAACCGTATGTCCATAGTAAATCCTTGTATGATTGAATTTAATCATACTTCCTTTCATTTATTATTATTTTATCTTTCTTTTCCTAAAAAAAACACTGATATAGCACCTTGACCGGTGTGCGACCCTATTACAGGCCCCATGAAATTCAATATTACTTCCTTGACAGGTAATTTTTCTCTAATTAAATCAGCTAAATATTCAGCTTCCTGCAGGCAGTCTGCATGACTGATGAAAATAGTCTGACCTTCCGGAGCTGTGCATAGTTCTTCCACATGCTCAAATAATGTATTGATTGATTTTTTTCGTCCTCTGACATTATGAACCGCAACTAAATAGCCTTCATTGTCTGTATGAAGTATGGGTTTAACATTAAGTGCACTTCCCAGGGTTGCGGTCATGGCACTGATCCTTCCGCCCCTCTTCAAATGATTTAAATCATCCACCGTAAACCACTGGCAAAGGGATAACCTCTTGTCAAGCACCCATTGGCTTACCTGGTCTATACTTTGACCTTCTTCTTTTAGTTTTGCGGCATAATATACCAGAAGTCCTTCTCCCATGGAAGCTGCCAATGTATCTACGCAGATAATTTTAGAATCGGGATATCTCCCTTTTAATTCTTTAGCTGCTATTAAGGATGAGCTGAAGGTGCCGCTTAAGCCTGATGAAAATCCTATATACAAAATATCATTACCCGATTCAAGTATAGGTTCGAACCATTCTTGAAAGCTTTTAGCATTAACTAAAGCCGTAGTAGATCTTTCACCTTTTTTAATTCTATTATAAAATGTATGTATGTCCATTTCTCTGAAATCAGGATAGTTTAAATAGCTTTCATCTCCAAAACTAAAAGCCATAGGAATTACAATAACTCCCAAGTCATCAATCATATCCTGAGAAAGATCTGTAGTGGATTCTGTAACAATAGTATAGTTTTTCATACTCTTTCCCCTCCTGTAAATATTTGCTAGTATTGTTTACTGTTATTTAGAATATTATCACAAGAAAAAAGCCAATTCAATAGCAAATTATTTTTTTACAAAAGGCTTGTTCCCTTATTATTCAATAAGTCAGCATTAATGATGAAATATGACGAATAGGTTATATTGCGATTTTTAATTGTTTAATTATATTTGCAATGGGTATTATATTTGTATCAATAAAAAATACAAATAACAATAACTTTAATGGAGGATATATAATGAAAATAGCTATTATTTTAGGAAGCACTAAACCGGGGCGCAATGGTGAAGCCGTTGCAAAATGGGTTTATGATATAGCAAAACAAAGGGAAGACGCACAATTTGAATTGGTGGATGTGAAAGATTACGACCTGCCCTTGTATGATGAGCCCTATCCGGCAGGAATGCAGCAATATACTAAAGACCATACAAAAAAATGGTCGAAAAAGATAAGTGAGTTTGACGGTTATGTGTTTGTTACTGCTGAGTACAACCACAGCATTCCGGGGGCCTTGAAAAATGCAATTGACTTTTTGTATGCAGAATGGAACAATAAATCTGCAGGTTTTGTGGGCTACGGAAGTGCAGGAGGTGCACGTTCAGTCGAGCAGCTGAGGCTTGTGGCAGGAGAGCTTCAAATGGCAGATGTAAGGGCTCAGGTAATGCTATCGCTGTTTACGGACTTTAAGGATATGAGTGTATTTGAACCTGGTCCCCGCCAGGCGGACAGTGTTCATGCCATGCTTGATCAGGTTGTTGCATGGGCTCAAGCATTAAAGCCTCTGAGGAAATAAGGAAGAGGTAACCGTTGACCTAATACACCGGCTCAAAGCCAGGTGTTTTATATAAAAAGACCCTCGTTTGGATTATCTGAGCAAGGGTCTTTCTTATGTGGTTATTTTTGACACCATGTTTAATAGTATAACATAGTGGTATATATATAATACTTTGTTAGCAAAGGAACAATTTAATTAAAATATTCGTCATATAATAATTATAGAAAGAGGTGACAAGACTTATGAGCAGAATTAAAAATTTTATAAGTAATATGGTCAGCAATTTGAAGGCAACAACTGCCAGGTTTCCTATGACAATAGTTTTCTTAGCAGCTTTGACTGTTTCAATGTTTTTGATAATTGAAGAGCCTTCATCATTGGATATAGATTTATTAAACAGGTTTATTTTTGCAGGCATTTTTGGTGCACTTTTGGCAACAGCAGCCAGGTTTATGCTGGAAAGATTTACAGGGTTGAAAAATTCATTCTTGTTCTATGGAATAACAATTGTATTGACAGCCGGTTATTATTATTTCATGACAGACAATGAGTTTAGTAATTTTATGTTTATACACTTGCTGGTAATTTCATTTGCATTATTTGCAGCTTATCTGTATTTACCTTCATCAAAAGATGCTGTAAATTTCGGCAATGTGGCACTTGCCCACTTTAAAGCAGCCTTTACGTCTATTTTGTACGGCCTTGTTTTGTACATTGGTATTGCTGCAATAATCGGTGCCATTGACATTTTGCTTTACGACATAGATTATAAAACTTATGCCCATGCAGCCAATATAATATTTGTTTTCTTCACTCCCTCATATTATCTTTCATTGCTTCCGGAATTTAACTCTATGGATGAAGGTGCTAAAGCAAAGCAAGAAATTTCATTTATGTATCCGAAATTTTTAGATATTTTAGTTTCATATATAACAATTCCTTTAATCACTGCATTCACTGCAGTCTTGCTTATATACTTCATTAAGATACTCGTAACCGGTGTGTGGCCTGTAGGCCAAGTGGGACCAATGGTCCTGGGGTATTCAGCAGCAGGGTATTTCATTTATATATTGTCTTCAAATTTAAGCAGCAAGTTTTCTCTTTTTTACAGAAAACTCTTTCCCTTTATTCTAATACCCCTGCTTGTAATGCAGCTGGTATCTTCATATATTCGTATAGATGCATACGGCATTACTGAGTCCAGATATTATGTAGTTTTATTTGGAATATTTTCTTTTGTATGTTCTTTAGTGCTGATATTTGGTAAAAAGAAAAATCCAAATACAATTGTTCTATTATCTGCTATATTTGCTTTAATGTCAATAATTCCCCCTGTCGATGCATTTACTGTTTCTAAAAACAGCCAGGAAAGAAGACTTACTGAAATACTCCTTCGAAACAACATGATAGTTGACGGTGAAATTGTTAAAAAAACTGATGTTCCCGGTGATGATAAGTTTGAAATAACAAATATATCCAACTACATGTACGGCATGGGATATCTGGATGATATGGAATGGTTTCCGGAACAGTATGCCGATAATTATTGGGGTAATTTCAGAAACATCTACGGCTTTGACCAGTATTATGACAGAGGAATTCCGGGATCTGAAGAATCGCTGTATTTAAATGCTATGCTTGATGAAAGCGAGAAAATAGATATTGAAAATTATGATATATTTTTAAGAATCTATATTCATAATTCAAAGGTACCTGATGAGGATATAGGTGAATTCTCTCTGAACGGTAAGAATTATATAATCAGACAGAGAATTGATGAAGACAATTATATAACAGTAACAATTTCGGATGATGCCGGAAGGGTAATTGAAATTCCAATGAAGGAATTTATTGACAGCCTCTTTGAAAAAGCAAATGAGCCTAGGGGCTTGATGGATCAGGAAGTCCTTACTATTGAAAAGCAAAATGAAAAATTAATGGTCAAACTGCTGATAAATGATATAAATATTGATAAATATAATCCTGATGATATTTATATCTACGCTAATATTTATGTGTTTGCGGCAGTTAAATAGGTATTTAGAAAGAGAAACCGCCCCCTTTTGAGGGCGGTTTTTTGTTAATCTATTGCTACTACTGCACCTTGGTAAGTGTCAGCTATAAATTGTTTAACTTTGTCGCTTTTTAAGACTTCAATCAAGGCTTTGGTTTTTTCTGTTTCTTCGTTTCCTGCTTTTACACCGATAATATTAGCATAGGTTTGTGCTGCTTCAGAATCTTGTTCTTCCTTTGCTAAAG
>CAZAYQ010000121.1:0-5128 GCA_964489345.1 uncultured Clostridia bacterium
TGTTATGAACGAGCCTGAATTAGTTCCTCAAAAGAAGAAAAAAGAAAAGTAGCACTTCAAAAATGTGTCCGGGATGCCGGACACATTTTTTCATTATCAATTAATAGTTATTTCTATGAGGGTATAATCAGCAGAAATTCAACAAAGGCAAAAGTTATTGAAGTTAATTCAAATGAATAAAAAGTCACCGCTAAAGGCAAGTACGAAATAATTAATGCTTAGATAAGACAGGACTATGTTTCAATATGACATTCTCAAAATGATATTATTCTCAATATGATACTAAACTTTATTTTAACAAAAATTTAAATTATTATATTTATGTTAAATTCAACGATATTTAATCATTGATAAAACAAAATAGCTGGTATGTATTTTGCTTATATATAAACAAACATAAATAAAAAATTTAAAAAGGAGAAAGTACAAATGTCAATTGAAATTAATTTAGCTGGGAAAACGGCAGCAATTACAGGTGGCGGTAGAGGTTTAGGAAAAGCAATTGCTTTAACATTAGCAAAAGCCGGTGCAAATGTATGGATTGGAAACAGAAAAGAAGAACAATCAAAAGAAACTGTTAAAGAACTTCTGGAGTTAGGTGTAAAAGCCGGATATTCTATTACGGATGTTGCAAGTTTTGATGATGTGCAAAGATTTATGGATGATGCTGAAAAGTTTGGTAATGGTAAGATTGACATAATGGTGAATAATGCAGGAGTTATAGATACCACTTCTTTTATGGAAATTACAGGAGAACAATTTAGAAAATTACATGATATTAATGTAATGGGTGTCAGCAATACATTACAAGTTGCAATCAAAAAAATGATGCCGCACAAGGCAGGCAAAATAGTAGTTATATCATCAATTGCAGGGCGTAAAGGATTAGGTATGTTAACACACTATTGCGCGACTAAAGCTGCAGCCATCAGCTTAACTCAGTCTGCTGCTGCAGTTGCAGCACCTTATCACATTAATGTTAATGGGGTAGCACCTGGAATTATCAGAACAAAAATGTGGGAAGAAATATTGGATGGATTATCCCCCGAAGGTGCAAACAGGGATGAGGTTTTCGATTCATATATTGAAGCCATGATTCCTTTCGGGACACCTCAGACAGAACAGGATATTGCAGATACAGTTTTGTTCTTGTGCAGTAGTTTATCTAATGAAATAACAGGGCAAACTATAAATGTGGATGGCGGAAATACGATGAGTTAATTTTGCACAGGTTTTAGCTGATTATAAGAATTAATTGAAAGGAGCTGTCTCAAAACAGAAAATTAATTTTCTAAAGAGAGTCAGCTCTTTTAGTAAAAAAAACGGCCGTCAAAGGAGGCCATAATGTAGATGTAATTTTTGATTTTTATCCTCCAAAAAATAAATAAGCCCCAAATATAATTGTTTTAAATATAGTCATTTTATGGTATAATTATAAACGACATTAACTTTTGCTATATTATTATATAACAGGAGGAATCAATGGTAACCTTACACAAAGAAAACTGGGAGAGTTTTGTGAATAAAAAGAAAACACCTAAGAATATCAGACCGGAAATTTTAGAATCATGGCAGAGATGCAGAGCAATGAATGTAGATTTTATGGCTGGAATAGGGACAAGGGTAAGCGATAAAGTTTTGCAGGAAGCTCTTGACAAAAGAAAAGACCTTATGGACGTAGCGAAACCAATAATGGAAGATGTTTTTGAAATTGTAAAAAACACCAGCTACAGTGTAGTTTTAACTGATGAGAAAGGACTTATAATAGACGTAATAGTGAACAAGGAAATGGAAGAAATACACAAAACGGTTAATTTTTCATTAGGTTCATTATGGGATGAAGAAAGCGTAGGCACCAATGCCATAGGGACATGCATAGTTCTCAATAAACCCTTGCAGATAATAGGAGAAGAACATTATTGCATATATCATCATGTGGGCACCTGCTCGGCAGCCCCCATACATAACTCAAAAGGGGAGTTGATAGGCTGTTTTAATTTGACAGGAACTGCTAAGGATATGCAGGCACATACTTATGGTATTGCTGTTTTAAGTGCTAAGAGTATCGAAAAACAATTTGCGATATTGGAATCATATAAGCTGTTAGACACTACTTTTGATTCTATACAGGATGGATTGATGGCAATGAACAGCAATTTGAAAGTTTATAAGTTCAATAATAAGATATCTGAAATTTTAAAGATGGAAGATGATGAAATTTACAACATAAATATTAAAGAGGTATTTAAAAATTTTGATATTATAAGCGTAATATTTAATGACAAACAGAAAATCCAATACTCGGATACTGCCCTAATAATAAATGATAAAAAGGTTGAGTGTTCATTAAAGATATCTCCGGTAGTAATAAATGATGAAGTTATTGGGGCGGTTATAGCCATGCGTGAGGCGGGACAGATTAGAAAAGAAGTGAGTAATTTGGCGGGATTCAGAGCAAATTACACATTTAACAATATAATTACCGTAAATGATAAAATGAAAGACCTTATTAATACTACTAAAAAAATAGCTAAAACAAATTGCTCTGTATTAATCGAAGCTGAAAGCGGTACAGGCAAAGAGCTTTTTGCCCAAGCTATACATAATGAAAGCCGCAGAAAAAACGGACCATTTGTTGCTGTAAATTGTTCAGCAATACCAAAAGAATTGTTTGAAAGCGAGCTTTTCGGATATGAAAGCGGGTCTTTCACGGGAGCCTTAAGGGGTGGGAGGCCGGGAAAGTTTGAATTGGCAAATGGGGGAACGATTTTCTTGGATGAAATAGCTGAAGCTCCCTTGGAGATGCAGCCAAAACTGTTAAGAGTTCTTGATTCCAACAAAGTGGTTCGTGTAGGGGGAACATTCGAAAGGGATTTGGATGTAAGGGTTATTTCAGCAACTAACAGAAATTTGATTGAAGAGGTATCAAAAGGCTCTTTCAGACAAGATTTGTATTTCAGGATAAATGTTATAAGTATAAGAATACCCCCCCTCAGGAGCAGAAAAGATGATGTTTTGGAATTGGCAAGATACTTTTTAAATATTCTTAATAAAGAAAACGGCGGTTTGTGTAAGATATTCAGTACTAACTTTGAAGAAATGCTTATTGGTCATCAATGGGAAGGCAATGTGAGGGAATTGAAAAACATTATGCAAAGGGCTTATTACATGGCTGATAAAGAACTGATCGAGCCACCCTTTAATACTATTGCGGAAACTAAACGAGGGACAGCTCTGCGCACTTATGAATTATCTGCAATTACCATGGAGGATATAGAAAGAGACAGTATAGAACAGGCGATTGCAGCCAATGAAGGAAATGTTAAAAAAGCCGCCTATGATTTAAATATCAGTACAGCTACAATTTACAGGAAAATAAAAAAGTATTCCATCAATAAATAAAGAATTAATATCAAGTTCTAAATAAATAAACATAAATAACTAAAACCTCAATTTATTCATTATTGAGGTTTTGTTTTTTAAAAGAAATCTTTTTTAATATTATTACAGCCTTCTCAATATGATAATACATTCTCAATATGATAATACATTCTCATTTTGACATAGCTTTAATTATGCAAGATTTATTATAAAGTTTAAAACAGTTCAATATTCAAACATTATGGATCAATCAAAATTTTTAATATTTTGGCACGGAACATGCTACGTTTAATATGAATAGTTTAAAAGAGGTGATGCTTATGAACAGATTTATTCTTGAATTTGGCATGGGTTTGGATATCCACGGCCAGGATGTAACCAAGGCAGCAGTAAAAGCGGCAAAGGATGCCATTAACAGGTCTTGTCTGATAGGACTTAATGAAGTGTGCGGATTCACTCAGGATAATATTGGTGAAAATGTATTTATCGATGTTATCATCGGAGTTTCCCGCCCTGATGATGTGAAGACTGATGAGGTTGCAAAGTGCTTCCCTGTAGGACAGGTATCTGTTAAAGCTGTACAGGGAGGCTTGAAAACACAAGGGCTATATTTTACAAATTTTGGAGACAAAGATGATTCAATTGAGCTAGCTGTTGCAAGTGTATCTGTAAAAATTAAAAAATGATGGGAGGTAGTATTTTGAAGATCACTAATGAACAATTGAAAGAAATGTATTTTACAATGCTAAAGATTCGAAAATTTGAATTAAGTGCTTCAGACTTATTTGCTGAAGGGAAAATTCCCGGTTTTGTCCACCTGTATATTGGTGAAGAAGCTGTTGCAACGGGGGCTTGTGCAAATTTAAGAGAGGATGATTACATAACAAGCACCCATAGAGGTCATGGCCATATAATCGCCAAGGGTGGAGAATTAAATTACATGATGGCAGAACTTTTTGGAAAAGAGGACGGATATTGCAAGGGCAAGGGCGGCTCAATGCATATAGCAGATGCAACCAGAGGAATTTTGGGAGCAAACGGTATAGTCGGGGCAGGCCATAATATTGCAGTAGGTTCAGGTTTGGCAATCCAGCATAAGAAAACAGACCAGGTGTGCGTTTGTTTCTTTGGAGATGCATCCACTAACCAGTCTACATTCCATGAAGCCTTGAACTTGGCAAGCGTTTGGAAGCTGCCTGTAATATTTGTGTGTGAAAATAACGGCTACGGAATTTCAGTAAGTCAGGCAAGGCACCAGGCTATAACGGATGTTTCCGTAAGAGCCTCTGCATATAATATGCCCGGCATTACAATAGACGGAAATGATTTATTTGCAGTTTATGAGGCAGTCGGTGAAGCAGCTGCAAGAGCAAGGAAGGGACAGGGGCCTACACTTATTGAGTGTAAAACATACAGGTGGAGAGGACATTTTGAAGGAGACCCCGTTGTGTACAGGCCTGATGGAGAATTGGAAGCATGGCTTAAGAAAGACCCTATTCCGAGGGTAGAAAAATACTTTGTAAATAACGGCATTATGACAGAAGAAGAAATAAAGAAATTAAGTGATGATGTTGACAAGATGGTTGAAGAGGCGATAGACTTTGCCGAAAATAGCCCTGTTCCATCATTAGAATCAGCTCTAAAAGATGTGTATTCTGATATAGTTGAGGAGGGAAGAGTAAGATGAAAAAGATGACATATGCTGAAGGAATCAGGGAAGCAATGCGTTTAAAAATGCAGGAAGATC
>CAZAYQ010000122.1:0-2063 GCA_964489345.1 uncultured Clostridia bacterium
AGTGGTGCCTGGCACCGCCTGAGTAAACTTTTCACTTTTAATTTTCTATATACTTTTTTAATAATTCAGTGTTGCTTGCAATATCGGGCAGCAGTACGGACATGCCGTTAATGGTTGCGGGAGTAAACGCTCCCTCGACAGGTATCCGGCAGGTTTCAATTTCCGATGTGCCCATGCGCATAACTGTTAAAGTTAAATCTATTAACTGCATGGTTGAAAGGTCGGTTGATACAAGGGGCAATATTTCTTTTGCCATTTCATATATTGTTTTTATGGTTGAGTTTTTAAACTTCTTATATATTGTTACTAAAACTTTTCTTTGCCTCTCAGTTCTTTCATAATCGGCATTGCCAACATATCTTATTCTGGAATAAGCCAAGGCCTGGTCGCCTGTCAAGCGATTAATACCTTCCAGGAGGTTAAATCTATAATCTTTATTAAGGTGTAAAGCTTCATCTTTATTCAGTTCAATGTCGATTCCACCCATAGCGTCAATAACTTTTGAAAAACCTGAAAATTCAATTTCCGCACACCCATCAACAGGTATCATAAAACTATTATATATAGTTTCAGTCAGAAGCTCTGCACCTCCAAATGCATAGGAGGCATTGATCCTATTATCATTATAGCCGGGAATTTCAACATACATATCCCTCATAAGAGATATCAGTTTTATTGAATCGGATTTTTTGTTAACTGAAACTATTATAATTGAATCCGATCTTGACGAGCTGTCTTCAGGCCTCTTGTCTATACCGATAAGCAGTATATTTGTTATGTTTTTGCCTTTTTTGACAGGCAGCTTTACTATTTCACCAAATACTGCTTTGTACTCATCTGTAAAATCCGGCACCTGCTCTTCAGATATATTTAAAACAGGAGAAGCTTTTTCTATCTCGGCACCGGCATAATAAAAACCTGTGACCATCATTATTGTGATTGCAAGTATAAGTATTATCAGTTTTGTCCCAAATGAAATATTTATAAATTTCAACATATTGGTCTCCTTTTAATATCAAGCTATACATTTATTATACAATTCTTGGCGTTAGCATGAAATGCTGATATTCCTCTATTTTCCGACGATTTTCTTATAATGTCTTTTTCGACAGTATTCGTAATTGGCATAGTTTAAATGAATAAATAATTTACTTTACCTATTTTTTCGACACCTTTCTTATTTAATACGGTTTACAATAATGAAAATATTTGTACAAGCTAAGGAATGATTGGAGGGGGTATTATGGATTCTGAACTTATGAACTGCCAGACGCTTGAAGTTAAAGACAATAAATATTTTATTAAGCCGGGCGAGTGCGGGTCTAATGAGGCAGCAACATTAGAAGAACTTGGTTACAGCTTTGAAGTAGGTATGTGACAAATATAAGCGGTATTTCTTATGGGGGTAGTTTATGGCTTATATTAAAATTAAACGAATTATAGATTTATTTTTATCTCTTATTGCTTTAGTTGTTTTATCACCTGTTTTGTTGGTTTTACTTCTAGCAATAAAAATCGATTCAAAAGGGCCGGTACTGTTTAAGCAAAAACGGGTCGGCTTACATAAAAGTTATTTTGAAATGCTTAAATTCCGCACTATGAAAATAGATGCCCCAAAGGATACTCCAACTCATCTTCTGGCAAATCCCGAACAATATATAACCAGGGTCGGAAGGTTTTTAAGAAAAACCAGTCTTGATGAACTGCCGCAGATATTTAATATAATATCCGGGTCTATGGCTGTTATAGGGCCCCGTCCGGCTCTTTGGAATCAGTATGACCTCATAGAAGAGAGAGACAAGTATGGTGCAAATGATATTAAGCCCGGGCTGACAGGATGGGCACAGATTAATGGCAGGGATGAGCTCCCTATTGATGTTAAGGCAAGGCTGGATGGTGAATATGTTAAAAAGATAAGTTTTAAGATGGATGTTCTATGCTTTTTTGGTTCAATCTCGCCAGTTTTGAAACATGACGGCTTTGTTGAAGGCGAAACCGTAAGATTGCAAAAGGATAAGGAGATCATTTCAGGATGAAGATTTTGGTTGTATGTCAATACTATT
>CAZAYQ010000122.1:2163-5115 GCA_964489345.1 uncultured Clostridia bacterium
CTTCCAAATTATCCGAAGGGGTTTGTTTTTGACGATTATCGTCATGGCAAAAAAAGAAATGAAATAATCAATGATGTGAAAATAATCAGGAGTTATGAAATAGGAAGAGGGAATTCGAATTTCAGATTATTCTTAAATTATGTCAGTTTTGTAATATCTTCTTCAGTGAAGGCCTTTTTATTGAAGGAGGAATTCGATGTTATCTTTGTTAATCAGTTGTCTCCGGTAATGATGGCAATTCCTGCTATGGTATACAAAAGAAAGCGCCATAAAAGAATTTTGTTATATTGCCTTGATTTATGGCCGGATAGTTTAGCAGCCGGCGGTGTTAAGGAAGATACATTCATATATAGGTTATTTTTAAGCATATCTAAATATATTTATAATTCTGCAGATAAGATTTTAGTTACTTCTAGTATGTTTAAAGATTATTTTAATAATGTACTTTCTATTAACGCTGATAGTATCCAACATCTGCCCCAATATGCCGAAGATTTCTTTACATACAAAAATTATGAAAGTATACCTGAAATGGCTGCTTCAGCTGATAGTAAAAAATACAATTTTGTTTTTGCAGGGAATATTGGAGATGTCCAAAGTGTGGACACCATAATTAAAGCAGCCAATGAGTTGCGTAATTATAAAAATATACAAATCCACATTGTTGGTGATGGGTCAAAATCTGATGAATGCAGAAAATTGGCAAAGTGTTTAGAGCTGGAGAATGTGGTCTTTTATGGGAGAAGGCCGGTTCATGAAATGCCCGATTTTTATAGGATGGCTGATGCTATGTTAATAACTTTGAAGGATAACAAGACGCTTTCTTATACTTTACCGGGAAAAATACAATCCTATATGGCAGCGGGGAGGCCTATTATTGGAGCTATCAATGGTGAAGCATGCCGGGTTATTGAAATGTCTGAATCCGGTTGGTGCTGCAATGCTGAAAACTATAATGCCTTAGCAGAGTTGATATTGACATTTTGCAATTATGATGGCAAGGAACAAATGGCTGTTAACGGGCGGCAGTATTACGAGGAGAACTATAGTAAAGATAGATTTGTATATGGCATAGAAAACGCATTAATGGAATTAGGGGATAAGAAATTATGTTCAAGAACAGAAGCTTACTGATCACAGGCGGCACAGGTTCATTTGGAAATGCCGTAATGGAAAGATTCTTAAATACAGAAATAAAAGAAATCCGCATTTTCTCCCGTGATGAAAAGAAGCAGGATGATATGCGAAAACTATATAAGAATAACAAGCTTAAATTTTATATAGGAGATGTAAGAGATATTCAATCTGTAAAAAATGCCATGCACGGAGTTGATTACATATTTCATGCGGCAGCCCTTAAGCAGGTTCCTTCATGTGAATTCTTCCCCTTAGAGGCAGTAAAAACAAATGTTTTAGGTACAGATAATGTTCTAACTGCTGCTATTGAATATAATGTTAAGAAAGTTATCTGCCTTTCTACAGATAAGGCAGCCTATCCAATTAATGCTATGGGAATTTCTAAAGCAATGATGGAGAAGGTCCTTGCAGCTAAATCAAAAACAGTTGACCCGGATAAAACTTTAATATGCTGTACCCGTTATGGCAATGTGATGGCATCAAGGGGCTCCGTTATTCCCCTCTTTATTGAACAGATAAAAAGCGGACAGGCATTAACTGTTACAGACCCTAAAATGACCAGATTTTTAATGAGTTTGGAAGAAGCGGTAGATCTTGTAATCTTTGCTTTCCAAAAAGCTGAAGCGGGAGATATTATGGTTCAAAAGTCACCGGCATCCACAATTGCTGATTTGGCACAGGCTCTTAAAGAAATTTTTAATGCTGATAATGAAATTAGAATTATTGGTACCCGTCATGGAGAGAAAAGATATGAAACTCTTTTAACCAAAGAAGAATACATAAAGGCAGAAGACCTGGGTTGCTTTTACAGGGTAGCTGCTGATAAAAGAGACCTTAATTATGATAAATATTTCATAGAAGGAAGTAAAAAGCTGTCATCTAACGGAGAGTATAATTCTGATAATACAGAAAGACTTAATGTAAAACAAGTTAAAGAAAAGCTGTTATCACTTGAATATGTAAGACAGGAATTAGTGAATTTCTCTTTAATAAAAGAAGCAGCACTTACAAAGCCATATAAATAAAATGAAAGGCATATAAGATGAAAATACTTATAACAGGAGCAAAAGGTTTTATAGGGAAAAATCTGATAGCTGAACTTAGAAATAGAAAACATACAGATATATTTGAATATGATATAGACACTGACCCTCTATTGCTTGATACATACTGTAAAGAGGCAGATTTTATCTTTCATCTGGCAGGAATAAACCGCCCAAAAGAACAATCAGAATTCATGGAAGGAAATTTTGGGTTCACATCAACCTTGCTTGACCTGCTGAGGAAACATAAAAACACATGTCCCATAATGCTTTCATCTTCTATTCAGGCTGAGCTTGATAATCCTTACGGTATAAGCAAAAAGGCAGGGGAAGAATTATTATTTAAATATGGAAAGGAAACCAAAGCAAAAGTATTAGCCTACAGATTTCCAAATGTATTCGGAAAATGGTGCAGGCCAAATTATAACAGTGCAGCGGCAACATTCTGCCATAATATTGCTCATGACCTTCCTATAACAGTGAATGACCCAAGTGCAGTAATGAAACTTGTATATATAGATGATCTGGTAAATGAATTGATAAATGCCCTTGAAGGGAAAGAAAATAGAAAGGGACAATACTGTGAAGTTCCTGTAGTTCATACCATTGCCCTTGGAGAAATTGTTCACTTGATTTATTCATTTAAAAGAAGCAGGGAAGTTCTTTCAATTCCTGATATGTCGGATGCACTTACCAAAAAGTTGTACAGCACATATTTAAGTTACTTGCCGGAAGATAAATTCAGCTATGACCTTAAGATGAATGTTGATAG
>CAZAYQ010000123.1:0-5100 GCA_964489345.1 uncultured Clostridia bacterium
AAAGGAATCATTGGAAGATACTGCAAAGGTTCTTGGAAGATTTTATGATGGAATTGAATATAGAGGCTATGAGCAAAAAGTTGTTGAAGACTTGGCAAAATTTTCAGGGATACCAATATGGAACGGTTTAACTGATACAGACCATCCTACTCAGATATTAGCGGATATGCTTACAATTGAAGAGCATGTTGCAAAACCTTTAAATAAGGTTAAGGTAGTATTTGCAGGAGATATAAGAAATAATATGTCATATGCCTGGATGTTCGGCTGTGCAAAGATGGGAATGCACTATGTTGCATACGGGCCCAAGGTACTTTCTGACCAGCTGGATGAAGAAACCATGAAAAGGGTTTATGAAGTTGCTGATTATACCGGTGCAAAAATAGAAATCAGCGACAAAATTGATTGTGTTAAGGGAGCGGATGTAATTTATACTGATATATGGGCTTCCATGGGTGAAGAGGACCTGATTCCCGAAAGAGTAAAAATGCTTTCTCCTTACAAGGTTACAATGGAGCTGTTGAAAGCAACAGGAAATGAAGATATAAAGTTTATGCACTGTCTTCCTTCTTTCCATGATTTTGAAACCAAATTGGCAAAAGAGCAGATGGAGTTAGGTTATGATATGAGGGAAGTTACTGATGAAGTATTCAGAAGCAGATATTCAATTGTTTTTGACGAAGCAGAAAACAGACTTCACACAATAAAAGCGATTATAGTAGCTACAATAGGATAATGATAAAGCACCTTTAAAAGGTGCTTTTTAAAATTTATTATATTTCAACTTTCTTCATATGTTGTAAAGAAAAATCGGGCATATTTTCCCCTATAGTGTTCATAAGACTTGTATCCGGTTCCAGTTTCATATTTCTTACTGCATTGGTAAGCATAAGTTTAATTCTGTTTATTTGATTAACTTCGCTCATTCCCGCATCATAATCTATCGGCACTATGTTGGACCAGGGATAAGCTTCTTTAAGCTTTTTAATCATTCCCTTGCCTGTAATGTGATTTGGCAGGCATGCAAATGGCTGCAGACACAATATATTGTGAATTCCGCTTTCTAAAAGTTCAATCATTTCTGCCGTTAAAAACCATCCTTCGCCGGATTGATTGGCTAAAGACAAGAAGTCTTTAGCTTTATATGCCAATTCCTTAATACTTACGGGGGTTAAAAACCTGTCGGAGTTTCTGAATGCATCAACACTTGGCTTTTTATAGAGCTCAATGATCTTCACTGCAGCATTGTTTATTGCTTTTGATGCTTTGCTGCCAAATAATAGCTCATCATATTTTATAACTGCATTGTAAGCAGTGTAGGAGAAAAAATCCAAAAGATCAGGAACCATAACTTCGGCACCCTCCTCTTCTAAAAGTGAAAACACATCATTGTTTGCATTGGGGTGGAATTTAACTAGAATTTCACCTACAATCCCAACCTTAGGTTTTTTGATTCTTTCATCCAATTCGATATTATCAAAATCTTTCACTATATTTCTAAGAAGCCTCTTATATTCATTAATATTTGCCTTTTCGATAACAATGTGAGCTTTTTCGACCCATTTTTCATACAGCCTGTTTATGGAGCCCTTTATTTTTTCATAAGGTCTTGTTCTGTAAGTGGTACGCATCAGAGTATCTCCTATTACAATGGACATTACAAGCCTCTTAAAAAATGGAAGAGTCAATTTAAACCCGGGCTGCTTTTCAAGCCCTGCAACATTGAATGATATAACAGGAATATTTCCGTAGCCTGAATCTTTTAGCGCTTTTCTTATAAAGCCAATATAATTTGTAGCCCGACAGCCACCTCCCGTTTGAGAAATCATAAGTGAGGTATTGTTTAAATCATATTCTCCTGATTCCAAAGCATTAATAAGCTGGCCCACTACAATGATTGAAGGATAACATGCATCATTATTTACAACCTTAAGGCCTGCATCCACTGCCTTTTTATCTACTGCAGGAAGCACAACAGCATTGTAACCGGACCTTTTGGCAGCTGTTTCTATAAATTGAAAATGAATGGGGGACATTTGCGGCACCAGTATTGTATGTTTTTTCCTCATTTCTTTCGTAAAAGCAATCCTTTTAAAATTCGAAGGAGACGGCTTATGAAGAACCCCGCTTCGTTCTCTTTCTTCCATGGATGCCAGCAATGAACGCAAACGGATTCTGACTGCACCAAGGTTGGTGATTTCATCTATTTTAATTACTGTGTATATTTTGTTGTTTTTTTCAAGTATTTCGCTTACCTGGTCGGTAGTAACAGCATCCAGGCCGCATCCGAATGAATTTAGCTGAATTAATTCCAAGTCATCGGTATTTGAAACATAAGCAGCAGCTTTGTAAAGTCTCGTATGGTAAGACCATTGGTCAATTACCCGAAGGGGCCTTTCAACAGCTTGTTTGTGGCTTATGCAATCCTCTGTCAATACAGGCAGACCATATCCTTCTATCATTTCAGATATTCCGTGATTGACTTCAGGGTCTATATGATAGGGCCTTCCTGCAAGAACAATACCCTTCTTTTTGTTTTCTTTTATATATTTTAGAGCCCTTTCTCCTTCGTTAATTACATCTTGTTTGTAAGCAAATAATTCTTCATAGGCTTTTTTTGCAGCTGATCTGATTTCATACAAAGTCAGGTTTTCTGCTTCTCCTATTTCTTTATAAAGCTTCTCTATGAGCCTTCCTTTATCGTCTAAATTCAGGAAGGGTTTGTAAAAGATAACATCCTTCATATTAATGTTTGCTTCGATTGATTCAGGATAAGATACTACAATAGGGCAATTATAGTGATTTCCTGCATTTTCATCCTCTTTTATATTATAAGAAATGCATGGATAGAAAAGCTTTTTTATTTTTTTGTTGATTAAGTCTATTATGTGGCCATGAGCAATTTTACCCGGATAGCAAACTGACTCGGAAGGTATTGTTCCCATACCAAGTTCATAAATTTTCTTGCTTGATATTCCCGAAAGCACAACCCTGTATCCCAGCTCTGTGAAAAATGTAAACCAGAAAGGATAATCCTCATACATGTTAAGAACTCTGGGAATACCTATAATTCCTCTCTTTGCCTGGCTCAAGGGAAGGGCTTTATAGTCAAACACCCGTTTGGATTTGTATTTGTAAAGGTTTGGCAATGATTCCTTTCTAACAGCAGGTATGTACCTTTCTGCTCCTCTTTCACAGCGGTTGCCGGACACATAATATCTGCCGTCAGAAAACCTGTTTATGGTCAATAAACAATTGTTTGTGCAAAGACCGCAGCGCTCCATGGACGTATTATATGAAAATTTATCAAGGTCGACTGCCTTAACAAAAATACTTTCTTTTTCTTTGCTGTATTTATTTTTAGCAATTACGGCAGCTCCGAATGCTCCCATAATACCTGCAATGTCAGGTCTTACAACTTCTCTGCCCGTTATCTGTTCAAATGCACGAAGAACAGAATTGTTGTAGAATGTACCTCCTTGAACCACAACCTTATCTCCCAATGAATCCAGGTTATTCAGTCTTATTACCTTGAATAATGCATTCTTAATTACTGAAAATGAAATTCCTGCTGAAATATCGCTTAAAGTTGCTCCCTCTCTCTGCGCCTGCTTTACCTTTGAATTCATAAACACAGTACATCTTGTGCCAAGGTCTACCGGATGTTTAGACCATGTTGCTTCTTCTGCAAATTCCTGAACAGACATATCCAAAGATTTCGCAAATGTTTCAATAAAGGAGCCGCAGCCTGAAGAGCAGGCTTCATTAAGCATTATGGAATCAATGACCCCATTTTTGATAATCATGCTTTTCATATCCTGGCCGCCTATGTCAATTATAAAATCCACTCCCTTTAAAAAGAAATCTGCAGCCTTGTAGTGGGCAACAGTTTCGATTTCTCCCTCATCTACATTTAAAGCAGCCTTTATTAAATGCTCCCCATAACCGGTCACTGCCGTATATGCAATTTTAACAGCCGGATGCAGCCTGGAATATAGTTCCTTAACCGCCTGCACCGCAGAATTAAGAGGATTTCCTTCATTGCTTCCGTAATAGGAATAAAGAATTTCGCCATCTTCCGTAATCAAAACCAGTTTAGTGGTGGTTGAACCTGCATCTATTCCCAAAAATGCAGCACCTGAGTATTCCTTAATATTTCTTCTTTTCGCTTTGTGTTTATTGTGGCGTTCAATAAACTTATTGTATTCATCTTCATTTTCAAACAAGGGGTTTAAGTCTACTTTTCTATATTGAAAGTTTGAACTTTCGATTTTTTTCTTTATTGTATAGTGAAATTCATTGAAAGCTATTTTTTCGTTTTCAATGGACATTAATGCTGCTCCAATTGCAACATAATAGTTTGCATCATCAGGGCACACGGAATTATTATCATTTAAACTCAGTGTTTCTTTAAATCTCTCCCTAAGTTCAGACAAGAAAAACAAAGGACCTCCCAAAAATGCAACATTTCCTTCTATAGGCCTGCCTTGGGCAAGTCCGCTTATTGTTTGATTTACAACAGCTTGAAAAATAGATGCTGCAATATCTTCCTGCCTTGCTCCATCATTTAATAAGGGCTGCACATCTGATTTGGCAAATACGCCGCAGCGCGATGCAATAGGATAAATAGTTTTATGTTTTTTTGACAATTCATTTAAACCTGCAGCATCAGTCTTCATCAATATAGCCATCTGATCAATGAAAGCACCTGTACCTCCGGCACAGGACCCGTTCATGCGCTGTTCCAGATTTCCTGAAAGATAAGTTATTTTTGCATCTTCCCCCCCCAGTTCTATTACTACATCTGTAGAGGGTATAAACTTTTCTATTGCTCTTGTTGAAGCAGCAACTTCCTGCACAAAGGCTATATCCAAATATTTAGACACATCAATAGCACCTGAACCCGTAACACTTATTTTAATAAAGCTGTTATTAAGATATTCAGATGAATTGTTTATTATTTCAGTTACTGTGTTTGTAATGTCTGAGTAGTGTCTTTCGTATTGTTTATGTACGATATTGCCGCAATAATCCAATACAGCTATTTTTACCGTAGTTGAACCGATATCCAATCCAACAAAATATTCCATAAATGCCTCC
>CAZAYQ010000124.1:0-5090 GCA_964489345.1 uncultured Clostridia bacterium
CCGGCATGGGTTTATGTCAAGGCCGTACATGCAGAAGGCTTGTAGAGCGTATATTGTCTGAAAAAACAGGAATTCCTCTTAGTGAAATACAACCATCAACTTATCGCCAACCGCTACGTCCGGTAGGGTCTGAATTGATACAAGAATATAATAACAATAAATTTAAAGGAGGATTTAAAGATGAATAATAATTGGGGAAGAATAATTACAGCCATGGTTACACCCATGGATAAGAATGGAAATGTCAATTATGACAAGGCACTTGAAATGGCAAAATATTTAATAAAAGAAGGAAACACGGCACTTGTTATAAACGGTACTACAGGAGAATCTCCTACTGTTACACAGGATGAAAAACTAAAATTATTGTCAATTGTAAAGGGCTCTGTGGGTGTACCTGTTATTGCAGGAGTCGGAACTAATTCCACTGCAGCTACCATAGAAAATGCTCTTGCTGCAGAGAAAATAGGGGTTGATGGTCTCTTAGCAGTGGTACCCTACTATAACAAACCAAATCAGGATTCACTTTATGAACACTTCCGGATGCTGGCAGAAGCTGTGAAATTGCCCATAATGCTGTATAATGTTCCCGGACGAACCGGTGTGAATATGACAGCTAAAACCTCTGTTGCTCTTTCTAAAATTCCCAATATAGCTGCCTTGAAGGAGGCATCAGGAGATTTGAACCAGCTTGCTTCGGTAGTGCGTGATGCTGAAGAAGGATTCCTGGTTTATACCGGAGAAGATGCTCAAATTCTGCCCACATTAGCTGTAGGAGGATACGGCGTTGTTTCTGTAACGGCACATGTAGTATGCAGGGATATCAAGAATATGATAGAAAGCTATTTGAAGGGCAATATTGTAGAAGCGTCTAAAATTCATAGAAAACTTATCAGGATAACAGAAACAATGTTTATGACAGCAAATCCAATTCCCGTAAAAGCAGCACTAAATCTTCTGGGTATGGATGTAGGCATCACTCGTATGCCATTAGCTGCACCCTCCCAAGATGTAATTGCAGCACTCGAAGATTCTATGTCTGAGCTGGGGCTTCTTTAGGAGGCAGGTATGAACAGAATTATCAATCATCCTATTTTAGGTGAAGAAAAGCCTGCAAAGGAAGTTCAAATATTTGTAGACGGTAAGCCTATTGTTGCACGGGAAGGTGAGATGATTGCTTGTGCTTTAATTGCAAACGGTATATATATAAATCGATATACAATGAATAAGCATAAACCAAGGGGGATATACTGTGCCATCGGCCGCTGCACAGATTGTATAATGACGGTGGACGGCCTTCCCAATATACGTACCTGTGTAACCGAAGTTAAGGATGGTATGATAATCACTAGCCAGGAGGGGACAGGAATTTGGAAAGAGGAGGGCAGGCAATGATTGAAGCAGAATTAGCCATAGTCGGTGCAGGCCCTGCAGGTCTTTCCGCAGCCATAGAAGCAGGCAGGGCTGGAGTGGATGTGGTCCTCATAGATGAAAATTCACGACCCGGCGGCCAGCTTTTTAAACAGATACATAAATTCTTCGGGTCCCGGGACCATAAAGCAGGAACAAGGGGTGTGGATATCGGCAGAGACCTTTTAATGGAAAGCGAAAAATTAGGTATACACACATGCCTGAAGGGTGAAGTCTGCGGTATTGAAGAAGGACATAATCTTTGGCTTGTGCTGGACAGGAAAAAAAGTGAAATTGTAAAGGCAAAAAAGATAATTCTTGCCACCGGAGCAACAGAGAATGCCATAGCCTTTCCGGGCTGGGACCTTCCCGGTGTAATGGGTGCAGGAGCAGCCCAGACTATGATTAATGTTAACCGGGTTTTGCCCGGCAGAAAGGTTATAATGTTAGGCTCAGGCAATGTGGGAGCAATAGTTGCCTATCAGCTTATGCAGGCAGGAGCAGAAGTTGTTGCTGTTTTGGAAGCAGCACCAAAACTTGGAGCTTATGGGGTCCATACTGCAAAGGTATCCCGGGCAGGGGTTCCTTTCTTTGTATCTCATACCATAAAACAAGCCTTTGGGAAAGACCGTGTGGAAGCTGTTGAAATAGTGGAATTGGATTGTTCCTTCAATCAAATTCCAGGAACAGAAAGAATTTTGAATGCTGATACGGTTTGCCTGGCAGCCGGTTTGACTCCTCTTACAGAACTTGCATGGCTTGCAGGCTGTAAGTTCAAATTTATTTCTGATTTGGGAGGTCATATTCCAATTCATGATGATAAGATGCATACGACAAAGGCTGACATTTTTATTGCAGGTGATATATCAGGAATAGAGGAAGCCAGTACTGCTATGGAAGAAGGAAGGCTTGCAGGTATAAATGCAGCTTGTGAATTAGGATATATCAGTAATGAAGAAGCAAAAATACGGACAATAGAAATATGGGACAGTCTTAACAGCTTAAGAAGCGGTTGCTTCGGACAGAAAAGGCAAAATGCCAAGGATTTAATGGTTGGAACAGGAAAAGAGGTTATATAGTGGAGAATTCATTAAAAATCACCGGAGCCCCTTCCTTGGAAGAACTCCACAGGTCTCCTGCATATCCCTCAGCGGACCGGTTAAAAAAAGGACCTATCGCAATAATTGAATGTATCGAAGAAATCCCTTGCAATCCATGTGAAGCCTCTTGTCCTAAGGGGGCGATAAGGATAGGTGAGCAAATTACAAATTTACCTGAGATGGATTTTGAAAAATGTATTGCCTGCGGCATGTGCATACCGGCATGTCCGGGCTTAGCAATTTATATAAAGGATTACACATACAGCAGCACAAAAGCACTTCTGTCTTTTCCCTATGAATACTATCCCCTGCCTGAAGTTAATGATATTGTTCAGGCAGTGGACAGACACGGAAACCGGGTATGTTCAGCTGAAGTAATCAAGGTCAGCAATCCTGAATTAAACGACCATACAGCTGTCATTACCATAGTATACCCTAAGAAGTATTTTGAAGAAGTTGTAAATATGAAGAGAATAAGCTAAAATGTCACTTTTTATCAATGTACGCATTTAAAATACATATGTATTAATTTTATTGACATCCAATTTTTCTTGTGTTATTGTTAGAAAGTTATAATTATTTTGGAGGACGAAAAATGTTAAAAGTAGCAAAATTTGGGGGAACTTCATTAGCTGATGCCGGCCAGTTTAAAAAAGTATACACAATAGTTAAAAATAATGATGAAAGAAAATACCTGGTAGTTTCAGCTCCCGGCAAAAGGTTTAAGGATGATAACAAGATTACGGATTTATTATATCTTACCTATGCCCACCTAAAATTCTCAGTACCCTACGGTCCTGTTTTAGATATTATTGAAGAAAGGTTTAATTTAATAAAGGATGAGTTTAATTTACATACAGACCTTGACAGGGAGTTTAAAATTATAAGAGAAAACCTGGACAATAAATGTGAGGAAGATTATGTTGTCAGCAGGGGAGAATATTTATGTGCATTGTTGATGGCCGATTACCTGGACTGCGACTTTGTTGATTCCAAAGACCTTATATTTTTTAATTACGACGGTACAGTAAATCAGGAAAAAACCAGTAAGAAACTTACAGATCTATTAAGCAAAAGCAATAAGGCAGTCATACCCGGCTTCTACGGCTCATACCCGGACGGTAGCATAAAGACATTTTCAAGAGGAGGCTCTGACATTACGGGAGCTATTGTTTCAAGTGTCATGGGAGCCGATATATATGAAAACTGGACAGATGTTTCAGGATTTTTAGTTGCTGACCCTCGAATTGTAAACAACCCCAAGCAAATAAAGAAAATTACATATCAGGAACTAAGAGAGCTTTCATATATGGGAGCATCAGTTCTTCACGAGGAAGCTGTTTTTCCCGTGAGACAGGCTGGTATTCCAATCAATGTTAAAAACACAAATGACCCTGAAAATCCCGGAACCTTAATAATCAGGGATGATCAGGCAGGAGAAGATTATGCAAACGGCCATATAATAACGGGAATAGCAGGAAAAAAGGATTTCTCTTTCTTTTATATTCACAAAGAGCACATGGCAAATGAAGTGGGTATAATCAAGAAAGCTCTGGAAGTATTTGAAGAGAGGGGTATAAGCATTGAGCATATTCCATCAGGCATAGACAGCTTCACAATTGTCCTGCCTTCAGAGTCCGTTGCAAAAATCAGCCATCAAATTGTGGAAGAATTAAAGGAAAAGTGCAAAACAGAAAATGTAGAAGTTTATAAGAATATCAGTCTGATAACCACTGTTGGAATCAAAATGGCTTACAGACCGGGTATTTCAGCAAGACTCTTTACGGCATTAGGAGACAAAAATATTAATATACGGATGATTAATCAGGGTTCAAGCGAAATAAACATAATTGTGGCAGTGGAAGATAAAGATTTTGAAGAAGCAATACGGGCAATATATGCTGCATTTATAAAATAAATAAGGGGGCAGGTATCCCCTTATTTTATATATCCGCCAAGCATTGTTTTTATGTCATTTACTGTTATGTATGCATCAGGATTATGTGATTTTATTAATTTAACAGCTTCAGGAATTTTTCTTCTTTTCAGTTGAATGAAAAGGAGATTCTTAATACTTTCTTCTATACCCTTTCCTTCTATAATTGTAACCCCGTAACCCTGCTCTCTCAGGGCATCGGCAAGAACTTCCCCGTCTTTTTGATTTACTACAGCCTGTATTGATGATAATCCTACGGCAATTTTAGATTCAATTGTAACACCCAAAAAATTGCCAAGAGAGAATGCGGCCGCGTAAATAAACACCTTTATGGGGTCTTCGGTAATATTGTTTAAAACAGAACTCACTACCACAAGCCAGATTAATATTTCAACAAAACCTAATATTGCACCCTTGACCCGTTCCCCTTTATTAATAAGAACTAACCTTACAGTTGAAATGGAAACCTCTATAATTTTTGCAAAAAAAATTATAAAATAAAGTAAAGGACCATTCAAATTCATTAAAAAATCCATATGCCACCTCTGTTGTTTGATATGCTTATTCTACTAATATTATGATTAATTTGCAATAGGCCTAAAATATATATTTTAATTACAGCTTACATAATTAAAATTATGTAA
>CAZAYQ010000125.1:0-5041 GCA_964489345.1 uncultured Clostridia bacterium
CTTACTGTTTCCCACCAATATTCCCTTCTTCTTTCTTCCGGAAGCCATCTTGAATAGGTTCTGTAATAAACAAAGCTGCCAAGCTGGTTCATTGGAGAGCCCCTGTGCTTATACTTGCTTATAAACTCTTCGCTTAATAGTCTGACATCTTTTCTCTTACGAGAATCTCTTGACTTATCCCTCTCATACCTGTATAAAATATATTTCTTGGCAACATCTTTCCTGACGCTGTCCATCAGATGATTTTCAACCAGGTCCTGGACTGTTTCCACCGGTATTGGGAAGTTCTTGTTTGAAAGTTCTTCTTTAATTTTCAGGCTTATTTCTTTGGCCAATTCCTCATCAAGGCCATCCTTTGTTTCTTTCATAGCCTTCATAATGGCATTGCTGATTTTATCAGCATTAAAATCAACAAAATTTCCGGTTCTTTTCAGTATTCTAATCATATCCCTTTTCTCCCTGTTTTTTATTACGTAATATATATATGAGTGTACTATATATTGTAGCAGTAGCTCAAAAATATGTCAATCAAATACTATATATAGTCTTATCCAGTTTTAAATAACAATTCCTCTACAATCGTTGGAATATCATGGTTTTGTAAATATTATCGAGTTTTGTCACAAAAAAGAAAAAAATCCTTTGTTGAAATTACAATGGATTTTTAAATTCTTAATAAATCTTAACATTTAATGGCATGAACCTTGAGAAATATCTAAATTATCAAGCACTTCATCTTTAAATTCCCTTGTGGTTAAATTCCCGCCTATGTCTTGTGTATGCAAGTTTTTGTTTTTAAGGACAGCCTTCAGAGCATTTTCAATATTTAGAGCAGCATCCTCTTCCCCCATATATTTAAGCATCATAATCCCTGTCAAAATTGCAGAAGATGGATTTGCAATGTTTTTTCCGGCAATATCAGGTGCTGACCCGTGAACCGGTTCGAATACGGCTGCCCTATCCCCTATATTGGCACTTGGCGCCATTCCCAAACCTCCGATTAAGCCTGCTGCCATATCTGAAAGTATATCTCCGTATAAGTTAGGAGCAAGAATCACTTGATAATTATGAGGAGTCATTACTAACTTCATTGACATAGCATCAACTATTATATCTTCAAATTCAATACCGGGATATTTTGCAGCTATCTTCCTGCCGGATTCTAAAAACAATCCGTCAGTAAATTTCATTATGTTAGCTTTATGGGTTAGGGTTACCTTGCTTCTGTTTTCTTTTATAGCCATCTTAAATGCAAAATCTGCAATTTTTTCACTTGCATCCCTTGTAATAATTTTAATACCCTCTGCAGCATCAGGTGTAACCATATGCTCAATTCCCCTATAAAGATCTTCTGTATTTTCTCTGACTATCAGCAAATCCAAATTTTTATATAGAGAATCAATTCCTCCATAGGACTTTACAGGTCTCACATTGGCATATAGATTAAATCTTTGTCTTAACTCCACATTGATGCTTCTGAATCCTTCCCCTACCGGTGTAGTTATGGGACCCTTTAAGGCTATTTTATTATTTTCTATGCTTTTTAAAGTGTCTTCCGGTAAAAGAGCTCCGTACTTTTCATAAGCAATAAAACCTGCTTCCTTCACTTCCCATTCAATATTGTCTGCTGCCGCATCAATTATTTCTCTTGCCGCATGCATAATTTCAAGACCTATCCCGTCTCCGGGAATCAAAGTTATTTTTCTTTTCATTTTGCCACCATTTTACCCATGTAATTCAAAAGCCCGCCTGCCTTAAGTATTTCTACAGACTTTTTAGACAGGATAAGCTTAGTTTCATATGTTTTATTCTTAGTTTTATTTTCAACTATGATTATATCGTTTTCTATCTGCCACAAGACTTTATCGATGAAAATTTCATCCAATATATCAATGTCCTTGTAATCTTTTTCATTTACAAATGTCAGGGGAAGGATACCGTTATTTACTAAATTGCCCTTATGAATTCTGGCAAAAGACTTTGCTATAACAGCTTTGATTCCCAGGTAGAGGGGAGCCAATGCAGCATGCTCCCTGCTTGAACCCTGTCCGTAATTTTTCCCTGCAGCAATAAAACCGCCCCCATTCTCTTTTGCCCTTTTCGGAAAATCTTCATCTATTTGCGAAAAGCAAAATTCCGATAAATATGGTATGTTGGATCTGTAAGGAAGAAGTTTTGCATTTGAAGGCATTATTGTGTCTGTAGTAATATCATCTCCAAGCTTAATCAAAACCCTGCCTCCTATTGTATTTTCCATTTCAGCATTCTTAGGGAAGGCTTTTATGTTTGGTCCTCTTATTACTTCAATATCTTTAAAATTCTCTGCAGGACTTACTAACATATTGTCATTAACTAAAAATTCTTCCGGTATTTCTATATTTAAATTAACATTTTGGTCAAAGTCCTTCATTCCTGCAATATAGCCCTTAATTGCAGAAAAAGCAGCTACTTCAGGGCTAGCAAGATAAACATCAGCAGAATCTGTACCGCACCTTCCTTTAAAATTGCGGTTGAATGTTCTGAGAGATAGGCCGCCGGTGCTTGGTGCCTGTCCCATGCCTATACAGGGACCGCATCCGCTTTCAAGTATGCGGGCGCCTGATGATATTATTTTGGCAAGGGCACCGTTCTTGGCTATCATTGCAAGAACCTGCTTTGATCCGGGAGATACTGTCAATGATACATCTTCATGGACAGTATGACCGTCAAGTATATTTGCAACCTTCATTAAATCATAATATGACGAATTGGTACAGCTCCCTATGGCAACCTGAGTAAGCCTTTTACCCGCAACTTCACTTACGGGAACCACCGCATCCGGCGAATGAGGAAGTGCAATATTAGGCTCAAGCAGCTTTAGGTCAATAATAATTTTTTCTGAATAAAGGGCCCCTTCATCTGCATGCAATTCTATAAAATCCCTGTCTCTTTTCTGAGCCTTTAAAAATTCAAAAGTTCTTTCATCAGATGGAAATATTGAGCTTGTAGCTCCAAGCTCTGCGCCCATATTTGCAATAGTTCCCCTTTCAGGAACAGAAAGGGTTTTTACCCCTTCCCCTGTATATTCAAATATTTTATTCACTCCGCCTTTAACGGTAAAATGCTTTAACACTTCAAGTATTATATCCTTGGCAGAAGAAAACTTATTTAAAGAGCCCTTTAACTCTACATTGACGATGGCCGGCATAGTAATATTGTATTCACTGCCTGCCATTGCCAGGGCCACATCGAGACCGCCTGCACCGATAGCAAGCATAGCCATGCCTCCGCAGGTTGGAGTATGACTGTCAGAACCAAGAAGGGTATCCCCCGGAACTGAAAATCTTTCCAGGTGAACCTGATGGCATATTCCGTTTCCCGGCCTTGAAAAACATATTCCATGCTTTTTACAAACTGTTTGTATATATAGGTGGTCATCGGCATTTTCAGGTCCTGACTGAAGCATATTGTGGTCTATGTATGCAACCGATAAATCAGTTTTCACCCTGTCAATTCCCATTGCTTCAAACTGCAGATAAGCCATTGTGCCGGTAGAATCCTGAGTTAATGTTTGATCTATTTTTATGCCGATTTCACTGCCGGGGGTCATTTGCCCCGTCAGCAGGTGATTTTTTATTATTTTTTCCGATAGTGTAAGTGCCATACTGCCTCCTAGATTGCTTCTACAGCATTAATACAGCTGAAAATATATCCTTTAGCTAAATTTTCCATCTCTTCATTTGATATATTGCTAGTTCTGCCGCTATCGTATTCACCGTCAATTATATTTTTAACGGATATTAAACGCTCATCATTTTTATTAATTTTGTTATCGCCTTTCAGTCCAAAATATGAGTTAATCCAATAAGCTATGCTTGATATCCCCGAATATGAGTTAATGGCTACCAGGGGGGGCTTGTCAAGTATTTTTTTTGTATCAAAGCTGTTGTATATTTCTTCATCCTTTAAAAGACCATCTGCATGAATGCCTGCCTTTGTAACATTAAATTCACTGCCTACAAAGGGTGTTTTGGACGGAATATGATAATTTAGTTCTTTTTCAAAATATTCTTCTATTTCATTTATTACTCTTAAATTCATTGATTTAATATTGCCCTTTATTTGGGCATATTCAATAACCATTGCTTCAAGGGGGGTATTGCCCACTCTTTCGCCTATTCCAAACAAGGTTGTATTTACGGATGATCCTCCGTAAAGCCATGAAGTTGTTGAGTTGGTTACGGAAGCATAATAATCATTGTGACCGTGCCATTCAATGGACTCTGAGGGAACGCCGGCATAATATTTAAGCCCGTGAATAAGAGCAGGAACGCTTCTTGGAAGCTCTACCCCAACATGGGAAAGACCCAAGCCCAAGGTGTCGCAGGCCCTTATTTTTACATTTATTTTGCTTTCTTTCCTCATACTCATCAAATTTTTAGCCAATGGAACAACAAAACCATAAAAATCAGCTCTTGTAATATCTTCAAAATGGCATCTTGGAACAATTCCGTTTTCCAATGCTGCATATGCTATATCTAAGTACATTTTCATTGCTTCTGATCTTGTTTTGTTTAATTTATTGAATATGTGATAATCCGAGCAGGACATCAATATTCCCGTCTCTTTTATTCCCATTGACTTTACTAAATTAAAATCTTCCTTATTTGCTCTTATCCATGAGGTGATTTCCGGGAATTTATATCCTTTTTCCATGCATTCTTCAACAGCTTTCCTGTCTTTTTGAGAATACAGAAAAAATTCTGTCTGCTTTATTATGCCTGAATCATTATCTAATTCATGAAGAAGTTCAAACAGTCTGACCATCTGGTCTGTATTCATGCTTGTCATGGATTGCTGCCCGTCTCTGAAAGTAGTATCTGTTATCCACATATTTTCAGAAATACCCATTGGCAGCTGAATATTATTAAATTTAACTTTAGGTATTTCTTCGTAAGGAAAAACATCTTTGTACAAGCTTGGTTTAATTACATCTACCGGATTATATTTCATCATAGCCTCCCGGCAACTAAATGAAAGATATTTTTATTTAGTTGCACCT
>CAZAYQ010000126.1:0-5030 GCA_964489345.1 uncultured Clostridia bacterium
ATTTTTTTTCCTAATCTTTTTCGTTTTTTTATCTCCTGTCCAATTCTTCCTTGATGCTTAGTGCTACAGAATCATTTGGAGATATTTTTAATGCAGTTTGTATATCTTCTTTCGCTCTGTCAATCTGATTGTTGTACAAATAAGCCGCTGCCCTGTTGCAGAACACTTCACTTTTGCCCGGGTCCAAGGCCAGCAATTTTGAGAACAGTTCCGCTGCTTCAACATATTTGCCCCTGCATATTTTACACAATCCTAATTCATTTAATGCATCCTTTTGAACATTGTCAATTTTTAACACATTTTCGAAATATGTTTCTGCGATAGCATAGTCTCCAAGAGCCCTGTAAGCAAGGCCTATGAAAAATAACAAATTCCACCATCCGCCAAAATTCTTGACCAGGGGCAGTAACAGTTCCAATCCTTCTTCCGGCCTTTCCTTTAGTATTAGATTATACCCTTTTTCATAGTCAACATAGGGTTTTAATAGGAGCAATTCGTTTCTTATTTCTTCTATTCTTAAGTCATCATCATCAAGTTCCTGATGTTTCTGCCATGTGAGTTCGGCTTTTACATACTGCTGCTTTCTTTTATAATAATAGCCTAATTTATAATAAGCCAAAGAAAACCTGTCATCGTAATCAAGGCACTTCTCAAAATACAAATTTGCTTCTTCCAAAAAATATGGACCATTGTCATTTCCTTTGCTATGGTGCTCCATACCCGCCTTTTCTAAACAAGATGCATAAATAAAACAGGTTTTTTCATTTTCCTCATAATTAATTAAAGCTCTTCCGTAAACCACACTGTCTTCTGCATTAATATCATTATTAATACTATATATGATATAAGCTGCAAACCCGAAATCCAACACTTCAAATATTTCCTTGTAATCCTGAATATATACGAAATTTTTGTCAGTTCCTAAAATATATATTATACCGTCAATTATATTGTTCAGTCTTATGCCGTCTATTTCATCCTGTTTGCTAATGTCTTCCAATAGCTTTTCAACCCTCACAGGTACAGGCAGCTCTTTTCCTGTAATATATGTTTTATCCTTGTAGCTTACGGCTGCACCTTTCTTTAGCGTTATAAACGAGATGTCATTTCTTTTTTTCAGGAAATACTTTTCAAAATATTTATCTCTTTTCATTATTCATCTCCTATGTTATTAACAACATATGTTTCGCATCTGTTAAAAATATTTTCCCTGTCCCTGTATACAAATAATATGTTATTTTCGCCGAATTCAGCAATTCTGAAATCATTTATGATTTTCCCTTCCACTGAAGAAAAGTATTTATTTTTAAAATCCATATCATTTGCCAGATTCCTCTTAATGTTTTTAAACCTGTCTTCAGATTCCCTGTTTAAATAATCAGGCAGTTCTTCATATTGATTATTGAATATGTAATCAAATTTTAAAGCTTGAATAAATTCATCCTTCATCCTGTTTGAATATTTCATATAATCATACAATATTTTGTAAAGGGCTTTCCTGCTGTGAGCCTTATTGTATAAATCATTTTTCCGCCAGTATTCGCAAAATGAACTATAAAATAAAAAAGCAGAATCAGTAAAAATATTATTGATAATATATTTTAAAGAGGAGCTGAAGTATTTTTCATTATAATATTTATCAACCAGTTCTTCAATGTTTTTTAGCTTGAGCAAGTCCTCAAGGCTCATATATTTCGTTGATATTACTTCATATGGTGCTTTTTTATTATATTTAATCCTGTGTTTTCCTATATCTTCGTATATTTTTGTCCCCTTTAAAACTTTTAAAAATCCAAGCTGGATTTTCTCCGCATCAAGACTATGTATTCCGTCAAATGATTTTTTAAAGCTCTCATAATCCTCATAAGGCAGGCCTGCAATTAAATCCAGATGCATATGTATATTTTTATTTTTCCTTATCTCTTTAATTACACGGGTAAACCTGTCCTTGTCCATATGCCTTTTGATTTCACAAAGAGTATCTTCATTTAATGATTGAACCCCTATTTCAAACTGAAACATATTGACCGGCATTTTCCCTATAAAATTTAAAAAATCATCACTAATTATGTCTGCAGTAATTTCAAAGTGAATTGTCATCTTGTTTTTGTTGTTTTCAACAATATACTGCATTATCTCCATTGCCCGCCTGTAATCTGCGTTGAATGTTCTGTCAACAAATTTAATCTGCCTTGCCCTCGTATTTAAAATCATTTTTAAATCCCTTTTAACCCTTTCCATTGGAAAAACCCTCATTTTTTTATCAATGGACGACATGCAGAAGCTGCAGCAAAAAGGACAGCCTCTTGAAGATTCATAATATATTATTTTATTCTCAAACTCATCGTCTTCCTCATAGGGGTAATTAATTATGTTGAGATTACCGATAAGCTCTCTTCCTTCATTTATAATTACTTCATTGTTTTCTTTGAATGCCAGACCCTTAATGTTATGAAACTTCGGCTCTTTGTTTTTTATTTCTTCAAGAAATTCTTTAAATGTTTCTTCCCCTTCGCCAAAAATTACATAGTCAATGAATGGATTATCTTCCATCATGCTTTTTATTTCAAATGATGCTTCAGGGCCTCCATATAATATGCCGGCTTTATTTTTTGCTTCCTTTAATATATAAGAAATATCATTTATGTAATCAATATTCCATATGTAGCATGAAAAACATATAAGATCTGCATCTGCAGCCAAAATTTCTCCCAGTATGTATTCTATCTTTTGATTTATTGTAAATTCCTTTATTACAATATTAAAACCGCTGCAGTATGCCTTTAAATAACGCAGGGCTAAATTTGCATGAATAAATTTCGAATCCAGTGCTGCCAACAATATTTTCATATTCTAATCCTCATAAGACCTGACTTGTTCCTGACTATTGTTTCGTTTTCTGTTCTCTTTACAACCTTGCACCTGCCTAAAAGGGGATGGTTAAATGCCGGATATTTTAAACATTCCACAATATCAGGAATCTTATCTGCTATCATCAATTTTTCAGGATTTATTAAACCTTTCCTTAGTTTATTCAAATATATGGAAAAGCTGTTTAATATGCCGGTATTATTTTCTGTGCAGGTCCCGCTTTCCTTGCTTGCAAAAAACAAGTCATTTTCTGCAGATGTTTTCTCTTCAAATATATAGTTTAACACCCTGTACTTATTGATAGTATCTTCAAATAATATAGTCTTGGCAATCATTTTTATTCTTTCTTTTTCAAAATCAATTAAATATTCTTTTCCTAAGTCTATTTGGTTTTTAGCAAAATTCTCCTTAATAGAAAAATTAATCAGTCTTTCCTTGGATGCTCCTTTAATGATTTCTACATCGGAATTTTTCATAAATTCATAAATTGCAGATGAAATAAGCAATGTATTCAATATGGTTTTTTTATTCAATGTGTAAAACAAGGCAGCTTTTAACACCTCATTGATTAAATTTTCATATACAGTATTTGACAGCACTATGGGAATAATTTTAAATTCTAACAAGTCATCCTCTGCATGAGAAGGTTTTTTATTCTTTAGGCGGAAATCAATTATTTCGTTGCTGCCGTTCATATAATGTTCAAATAATTCAATTTCCTTTTTATATCTATCTGTATCAAAACCGCATCCTATAGAATCCTCATGAGGAATTAGGCATTTGACTGTAATTAAAAACAGCTGAAATTCAATGCTGTCTGTGTTATTATAGCAGAAATTCAGCAGATTGTTTATTTTATTTTGCATATATACTCCCTTGAAAAAGAATCCGCAGCCCGGCTGCGATTCTATTATACAATCAATTTTGTTAATTATCAAATGCTTTAATCAAAGATAAAGGTCTTGTTTTTATGTGTCGCTTCAAATTCCATTATAAGTCTTTAGCGACATACGTCAATAACTTTATTGGCATTCATAAAAATAATTGGCCGGTTAACATGCATTTTCTCAAATTCTACTTTAAATTCAGAGGCAAATTGTAAAACCTTTGATGAATAGTCGCTTACCCCTTTTTCATCTACAGCTTTCATATAATTTTCAAGTCCCGTCCTGCCTCTGTTGTATGCAGTGAGAGCCTTATGCATGTCCTTATTGTAAACCCTCTGAAGGTATGAAAGTTGTGTGATTGTAAGTTTTATGTTAAATTTCGGATCTAACAGCATTTCATGTCTATATGAATATCCTAAGTTTTCTGCTATAATCCCGGCTGTGTTCTCCATAAGCTGGCCCAGCCCCAGCTCACCCCCGGCACCCCTGGCATTTGGATTAAAATCGCTTTCTCTTTTTAGTACTCCTAATACGATGAACGGGTCTGTGTATTTTTCTTTGCTTTCTTCAATGAGAAATAGGCAGTGGCTGTATTCGAGACCTGTCAAGTTTTGTACATACATAATCAATTGTTTTTTCTCAATGAATGAATCTCTGTAATCGTATATATATGATTTTATTATTGGTTCCTGTGGTAATTTGTAATAATTTTGTTTATCCTCTGCTGTTGCTGTCATGCAGGTATTTAACATCATAAAGTATGAAAATATGCAAAGTATTATTATAATAGTCAAATATTTTTCCTGTTTCATATCGCACCTCCTTGTCCTAAATTTATTATAATGTAAATAAAATTAGCACTCAATGTAGAAGCTTGAAATGTTTTGTTGAAATTTGATAGTATATGGCATATTCGTAAAAAATTATGTAATCCTGAGCAAAGCAAAAATAGGAACGCCCGGCGTTCCTATCGTATTTACATACCTATTTATTTTAACATTCCATTATGGTATGTGTTTGTAAACAAAAATTGCTACATCTTTTCAGGAGCTTCCATTCCCAGAAGTTCCATTCCTTTTTTGAGCACTGTATTAACAGTTAGAGTAAGGAGCAGCCTTGCTTTTTTCACCCTTTCATCATCTGTAATAATGGGACATTCATGATAGAAGCGGTTGAATTCCTGGGCAAGACCTACAATGTATCTGGTTACCATGAAGGGCTCGTATTTGTCATGAGCATTTAAAACAGCTTCCTTAAAACCTTCAAGTTTTT
>CAZAYQ010000127.1:0-5020 GCA_964489345.1 uncultured Clostridia bacterium
TGTATGGATGCCATTTCACCGCGCATCTCTATTATTTCTCCTATAAGGCCTTGCTCGCTTACACGGACAACGTCAAACATATCGGCTTCTTTCATACCATCTGCAATAACCAGCGGACCGGATATTTTAACTACTCTACCTTGGCTCATTAAACTAATCACCTGCTTTCATTTTTTTTACCTTAATCGTTACTAAACAATATGTCGGCACCAACTGCTTTTTCAACTGCCTTCTTAATGTTATCAAGCCCTATTCCTAAGGAGCCCTGCATGCCGGGTATAGGAATAATTGCCGGCAGACGCTCTTGATTGTACTCAAATATTGATTCTTTTATTTCATCATACAGGCTTTCTGTCACATAAATAATTGCATAATTATCATCTGCGATTTTATGCAGTGTACGCCTTGCTTCATCCGCCCTGCTGCAGTCATATACATCCAGACCGACAGCCTTGAACCCTTGAACACTTTGCTTGTCTCCGATAATACCTATCTTATACATAAGTCTCTCTCAACCTCTCTCTTATAAGTTCCGGCGAGATGCCTGCTGTTTTTCCTGCCAAAATTATTCGTGCAACTTTTATTTCATTATCCTTAGCAATGAGATATCCCGCAAGAGCTTCTATGCCATAAGGAAAATTTTTGGCAGATCTTACGTGTTCCATAAGCTTGTTATCTAAAAGTTTCTCTAATTTTGTAAACTTACCTGTTTCAGCTAAAGCTTCAGTTCCTTCAAGAAATACTTCTTTGAAATCATAAGCCAGGAGAAGTTCTCCGAATTTTTCAAAAGGCTCATCATAGTTCCTGATAAATATATGCTCATGAATATTACCGCCATGCAAGAATACCTTGCTGAAAAAATCCCAGGACTTCCTCATTTTTTTAAGTCTTACATATGTTTTAATATTATTTGAATCTATCTGCATTTTCACATAATCAACAATAAATTCATTATTGGTTTTTTCTGCAGCCTTAAGCATTTCATCAAAACAATAGCGGTCAAAAATAATATCTATGAGCTGAGGATCCTTTGTTTTTGGAAATTCTTCAATTACTTCATTTAATGCTTTTCCCATGTTCTCTGTAAGGTCGGTAAAACATCTTTCTTTCAAAGCATGCATTAAAACCTTCAAGTCAACAGTTCCTGTATCAACAAGAATATCTGTATCATTTTTGTTAAGATATTCGTTTTTCATCAATACTTTCAAGTTATGATAATCATAGGGATACAAAAATAAATTGAAGTGCTCGGCATCAGGTGCTATGGACCTTATAAAGTCATATGTCTTCTTATGCTCTTCAGCAAGAAGGCTTTCATAATCGTTAAAATCAGTTATTTCATTTGAATAGCCATAATAACAATCATCCAATACTCTTAAAGCATCTTCCATTGTTTTTGCATCAATCATTTTTTCTGCTCTTTCACGGGTAAGCATATGTTTTTCTATGCTTTTTACTCTTGAAGTAGAATATAAATAATCATTTTCCTTAATCTTCGCCAAAGTCATTCCTCCTTTCAGGCAGGATTTTATTTAAAAAGCGCATTTGCTATAGAGCCGGTAAGTTCGTCCTTCACTGAATCCAAAAGGGTTTCAAAAGTGCTGTTTATTTCCACGCTTCCCTTTTTCAGCACGAATCCGCCGCTTGCCACAACTGTATTTTTGCTCAACTTAACTTTTTCCGCCCCTAATTTTTCATTGACAGCTTTTACTAATCTTTCACCGATTTTTTCTCTGTCTTTGGCATTTAAAACTATTGTTCCTTCGATATTTGGAATATTTAAAATCTCCTGCGTTAAAAAACTTAAATATTCATCTTCAGGCATTGCTTTAAGCTTTTCTATTGCCGTATCGAAACTTTTTTTAATAGCTTCCTGCTTTGCTGACAAAAGCATCTTTCTGCCTTGAAGTTCCGCAGCAGATACCCTTCTGTTTTTTAACTCAACCGCATCATTTGCGGCTTTTTCTGCTTCAGTCTTAATTATGACTTCAGCTTCTGTTTTAGCTTTATTTATTATTTCCTGCTTTGTGCTTTCTGCATTCATCAAAGAGGAATCAGCGTTGTTTTTTGCATCGCTTAAAATCTTTGAAGTAATATTTTCAATGCTCATTTCACCACATCCTTATTATAAATTTTAACACACTCCTTTAAACCTGAATTCCATTTACCATAAGGAATGATGCAAGAAGTGCCAAAACTGCATAAGTTTCAACCATAGCTGCGTATACCATTGCTTTTGCGATTTCTTCCGGTCTTTTTCCAACCAGTTGAACACCTGTAGCTGCAACCTTACCCTGCCAAACAGCTGATACGGTTCCTGTTACTCCCATCGGAAGAGATGCTGCAAAAAACATTAATCCCTGAGCTGTTGTCAAAGGAGCCACACTGCCTCCAAGTATACCGATTTTATTCATTATAATAAATGCGATAAGAAGGCCATATATACCCTGTGTTCCCGGCAGTGCCTGAAGCATCAATGTAGGACCGAACTTTTTAGGATCCTCTGCAATAACTCCCCCTGCAGCCATACCTGCAATAGCAACTCCCCATGCACTTCCGACTCCTGCCATAGATGCAGTAGCAGCACCTAAAATAGCTAAAAAACCACCCATTGTAAATTCCATTTAAATTTCCTCCTTAATTTTAATATATTTAGTTTTTTTGGTGAAAGGGGCAAACGAATCTCCTCCACCTTCATAAAATTTACCGAAAAATTCTACATATTGAAGCCTTGCTGAGTGAACAAATGAACCAAGGCCATTTATGGCAAAATTAAGCGTATGGCCAAATACAAAAACCACTATAAAGAGTACTGCCCCTGCTATGCCGCTTCCCATGGAGCCGATTAAGCTTAATACAGATGAAATAACTCCCGTTGCAAGACCTAATGCAAGAAGTCTTGAATATGAAAGAACATCTCCCAGGTAACCTGTTATTCCATATAAGGCAAGCACTCCGCTTGTAAGTTTTCCTATTATATTTGGTTTTGCCCTTCCTTGGGTTAGAACAAGTCCTATTGCTGAAGCTATTGTCATCCATTTACCTACTAGCGGCAATACAGAGCCTGGAATTATCATATCTCCTGCAAGCCATAATATAGGTCCTATGATAAACAAATACCACAGACCCACATCCATCAGTGCATCCATAAGATGACCGTCTCTGATTGACATATAGGCGCTCATCCCCATTCCTACAAATAAGTGAATGAGGCCCATAACAAAAGATACCAGTAACACAGTCATAGGTTCTTTTAAGGGGTCTACCCACACATAGGTGATGGGCAGGTTAATGTTGAAAAGATGTTTTGCTCCTACAACTAAACCGTCTCCAAACCAGCTTCCATACATAACTCCCCAAAAAATGGTGGATATTCCGCCCCAGAAAAATACCTTGAGCATCTTTCCAAATGTACCTTCTATATCAAATTTTTTGAGTATGAGATAACATCCTATGGAAAACATAAGACCGTATCCCACGTCTCCCAGCATCATACCGAAAAACAAAACGTAAAACGGGGCCATCACTGTCGTCGGGTCTATGTTGGATGTTGCAGGCAGGCTGTAGAGCTCTGTTATTGATTCAAAGGGCTCAGCAAAAGCATTGTTCTTCAATAATATAGGGAAATCTTCCCCTTCCTCGGGCTTTTTAAAATCATACCAGCACCGGTACTCGTCTAAAACTTTTTGAACACCTTCCTTGCATGCTTCAGGCACCCATCCTTCAATAAAAAAGGTGGTATCAGTCTTAAGCATGCTGCTCAGTATTTTATTTTTATCTCTTTCAATTATCAGATGGTCATGATAAAGTTGAATTTCTTCTTTGAAGGATACTAATCCGGTAATACTCTTGTCCACAGCTTCCTTCTCAGCAGATATTTCCTTTAAGCTGTTTTCATAGAGCGTGATATTTTCTGCTGCACTGCCGCTTAGGTCCTTGAATGTTACAGCAGAAAATCCATATTGCTTAAGCAATTCGAAAATGTCTTCTTTTTCTTCTGTAAGACATATAAATGAACAGTAAAACTGATCTTTGTCACTGTCTACTAGATCCATAAAACATCTTTCACTTGTTTTAAACAGCTGGGATTTCAGTTCATCAATATTGACAATGCTGGGTATGGCTCCTGTTATTATGCTGGTGTATTTAGTTTCTGTCATGTCCAGAGAAATTGGATACTTGATCCACGGCTTTAAGCTTAAAATAGCTGCCTCTATTTTGTTTCCCTCTGAGCAAAGCTCATTTAAGGACTTGTTTAATCCAAGAACCTTGCTTACGTTTTCAGATACCCTGTCATTTTTCTCCAAAGCCTTTATAAATTCATCTGATGTTATGGGTTTTCTTGTATTAAATAAGGGTCTTTTACTGGTGTCATAGCTTTCAAGGGTGTTCAGCACTTCGGTAACTTGTGAAATTTTTACATCCAAATTGAAAACTTCATTTTCATTGCCGTCTTTTTTAACATATGCATTCCATTCAGGGTCTGTAAGTTTTAAATCCTGCGAGCTTATTTCCACAACGCCTAAATCCATAGTTCTTTTAATAAGCTCTGTTTTTATGCTGTCTAAACCTATGATGCTGATTTTGTTCATATTAACTATTGCCACTGGTCTTCACGATCCTTTCCAGTATAATTGAAGCTGCATTGTCCATGTTATCATTTGACCTTGTTAAAATTTCATCACAATCCTTTGCAGCATCATTGATAATGCCGTCATAAAGAAGCTGTCCCTCGGATTCTGCTTTGCCTAATACTTCAGATCTGTCAGATTCTGCTTTTTTTCTTGCTTCATCCAAGATATCTTGAGCTTGTGCATTAGCATTGGTAATAACCTGTCTTGCTTGTGCTGCGGCATCCTTTTTAAATGCTTCAGCCTTTTCCTCCGCCTCCTTTATTACCTTTATTACTTCAATTGACACTATACCACCACCTTTATGATATTTTTAAAAATTTTAATATTATTCCATATTACTTAATATTAAGATAAAAACCCTTGTTTGTCAAGTTTTTATCCAAATC
>CAZAYQ010000128.1:0-2597 GCA_964489345.1 uncultured Clostridia bacterium
GATGATGCAAATGCAACGGGACAGCTTTTCATAATACTTCTCAATAAGTTAATGGAAAGGGAAATATTTGATATCACCGGCTTAAACGAACTTCTTAAGGAAGATATTGATATTGTCAAGCAGCCATCTTACCATATCAATATACTTGTAAAAAATCACAGGGGGCTTAAAAATCTTTACAAGCTAATTTCCGATTCCCATATAAATAATTTTTATAGAAAGCCCAGGCTCTTAAAATCTAATTTAAATAAATTCAGGGAAGGTTTGATGCTTGGGACTGCCTGTGAGTCGGGAGAGCTTTACAGGGCGCTTTTAGAGGGCTTAAGCGATGAAAAAATCGAAGAAATAGTTGATTATTATGATTTCTTGGAAATACAGCCTCTTGAAAACAATATGTTTTTAGTGAACAAGGGAAGATTAAAAAGTGTGGAAGACCTTAAAGAAATAAATAAAAAAATTATCAGCCACGGCAACAAACAGGGGAAATTAACAGCTGCTACAGGAGATGTTCACTTCCTGGAAAAAGAAGATGAAATATACAGAAAAATTTTAATGACCGGCCAGGGATATGAAGATGCTGAAGAACAGGCCCCCCTGTATTTTAAAACAACCGATGAAATGCTTGATGATTTTTCATATTTGGGACAGGAAGCTGCTTATGAAGTGGTTGTTAAAAACACTAATTTAATTGCTGATATGATTGAAGTTATACTTCCTATTCCAAACGGCACATTTCCTCCCTCAATGGAAGGGTCAGATAAGGAGCTTAGAAATATATGCTTTGATAATGCCAGGTCAATATATGGTGAAAACCTGCCTGAAATAGTAGAAAGCAGATTGAAGAGGGAATTAAACTCTATAATCGGCAACGGTTATTCTGTAATGTATATGATTGCACAAAAATTGGTTAAAAAATCTAATGAGGACGGATACCTGGTAGGCTCAAGGGGGTCGGTAGGCTCATCCTTTGCAGCTACCATGGCGGGAATAACGGAGGTTAACCCTCTGACGCCTCATTACGCATGCCCGAAATGTAAATATTCAGAATTTATGGATGATGGTTCTTACGGTTCAGGATTTGACCTGCCTGAAAAATCCTGCCCTGCATGCGGCACATCCCTTATAAAGGATGGCCATGATATACCTTTTGAAGTATTTTTAGGCTTTGAAGGGGACAAGGAACCTGACATCGACTTAAACTTTGCCGGTGAAGAGCAGGCTGTATGTATGAAATACACAGAAGAGCTTTTTGGAGAGGGCAAAGTTTTCAGGGCAGGTACCATATCTACAATCGCTGACAGGACTGCATTTGGTTTTGTAAAAAATTATTTTGAAGAAAGAAAAATTAATAAACGAAAGGCTGAAATAGACAGACTAATCCAGGGCTGCTTAGGGGTTAAAAGGACCTCCGGCCAGCATCCGGGAGGGGTTATGATAGTTCCTCAAGATAAGGATATATATGATTTTACACCGGTACAGTATCCTGCCAATAATGAAAAAACAGGAGTAATAACCACTCACTTTGACTACCAGTCCATTTCAGGCCGAATATTGAAACTGGATTTATTGGGTCATGATACCCCCAGCATTATACGTATGCTGGAAGATTTAACAGGTGTAGACAAAAAAAATATTCCTGTTGATGACCCGGATACCATGGCTATATTTAACAGTCCTGAAATTCTTGGCATTACATTGGATGAGATAAACTGCAGTACAGGTACACTGGCAATACCTGAATTCGGAACTCCCTTTGTAAGGCAGATGATAATGGATACCAGGCCTAAGTCATTTTCAGATCTGGTTAGAATAAGCGGACTTTCCCACGGAACTGACGTATGGATTAACAATGCCCAGGATATAATAAAACAAGGACATGCTGAAATCGGCGGAGTTATATCCACCCGTGACGATATAA
The DNA here is from genome assembly GCA_964489345.1 of uncultured Clostridia bacterium. Classification (GTDB taxonomy): domain Bacteria; phylum Bacillota; class Clostridia; order Tissierellales; family Sedimentibacteraceae; genus Sedimentibacter. The sequence goes on from CAZAYQ010000128.1 coordinate 1,919, forward strand.
TGACATACTTGATTCAAATGGGAGTAGAAAAGAAAACTGCCTTTGATATAATGGAAAGGGTCCGTAAGGGCAAGGGTCTCAGGGAAGAGGATGAGAAGGCCATGGAAGCGCAGAATGTTCCCCGGTGGTATATAGATTCCTGCAATACTATAAAATATATGTTCCCCAAGGCTCATGCAGTTGCTTATGTTACAATGTCGGTAAAAATTGCATACTTTAAGGTCCATTATCCGGAAGCATTTTATGCGGCATATTTCACAACCAAGGTGGATGATTTTGATGCAGACATTGTTAGCAGAGGTCAAAATTATATATTAAGCACAATAAAATATCTTGAAGAAAAGGGAAACGATAAGACTGCAAAAGAAAAGAATTCGATTACCGTTCTTGAAGCTGCTTATGAAATGTACAAGCGGGGTTTTAAGTTTACAAAGGTTGATTTATACAAATCAGATGACAGGAAATTTTTATTGACTGAGGATGGAATACTCCCGCCTCTAATGGGGCTTCAGGGACTTGGTGCCAATGCAGCAGCAAATATAAAGACAGAACGTGAAATTAAAGAATTTATTTCAAAGGAAGATATAATAAAAAGAGCTAAAGTATCAAAGACTGTAATAGAAGTGATGGAAAATCACGGCTGCCTGAAAAATATGGATGAAACAAACCAAATATCGAT
>CAZAYQ010000128.1:2697-4975 GCA_964489345.1 uncultured Clostridia bacterium
GACAAGGATAAGATTGACTGAATAGTTGTGACTGGGAATATGTAAATAAAAGCTGAGAGCTAAAAACATGATATTGGATGGTGTATAAAAATGAATGAGATGAACTATCAATATAATAATGCGAAAATTGAAGATTACATTGCAAAGGTAATTTTTGATGAAATATATCCCCGAAGGAAAATTAAGTATGGAAAATACAGCATTCCCTACGATTCTTATATTAATGATACAATTTATTATTCTTCAGGCGGGAAAATAGCTCTCCACATTATTACAGACACAGAAAACACCGATTATACGGAACAAAAATTTATTATGGATTCATATTCAAGGAATGAGGCAATTATAGTTTTAAACATAGATGATCAATACTATAAAAAATATGAAAGGGAGAAAAGTGCAAGAAAATATTTGTGTAAAGCAATAGAAAATGCAAAATTCTATGTTTGCGGTAAACATTTTGAGATAAAAAATATAGGAGCTGAAAACAAAATACATGCTTCACTTAAAAATTTAATAGAGAATACATACACTAAAATAAAATTCGTGAATGAGTTTGCAGAAAACAAAGCAGATGTTTTGGACATTCTGAATGGATGCAGTGAGGAAATTATTATTGAAGGCATTGGTGCCGACAATGAATATGCACTGAATGAAATAAGTCAATGGTTGCAACATAGAAATCAAAAACTTCAGAGTGTTACGCTGAAAGATTTATATGAAAGATATTCGGACCTACCATTTGGCTGGCGTAAAATTGATATTGCCGCCCTAACGGCAAAATTAATTGCAAGAGATATGATTTCAATACATTTTGATGGTGATACAGCAGAAAACAATAACAAATTAACGGATGTACTCTGCAATGAAACAGAACATGAAAAAGCCCGTATTTTACCTCGTGAAAAACTTTCTGATGAGCTTATATGCAAGATTACTGATTTCATGTATGAATACACAGGAATAAAAAGCATTCCACCCAATGAAGACCGGCTTGTTAATTTTACTGTTAATTTCTTTGAACAAAAATCAGAATACTATACGAAACTGTTAAATAAAGAATACAGTTGTGAAATGTATCCGGAAAAGGATTTGATTATAACCTTATACCATACAATTAATAATATATTGGCTTACAAAAAGAACAGAACTGCCTTTGTAAATAGTATTCTTAAGCATAAGGAAGAGCTTTTTGAACTAAATAGAAAAGCTGCAGATATAGAAAACTTTTTTGAAAATCAAAAAGAGATATTTGATTCAGCCGTAAAATGGTCAATAATAATGAGAAATGACCGGGGTTATTTTACGGCAGATACGGAAACTCTAAATTATATAAAAATGATACAAAATATTCTGATTATGCCAAAACCATATGACAAGATAAGCGAATTACCGAGCATGATTCAGAAAATTGAAGAATCTTTTAATTATATATTAAAGCTTAAAAAGGAAGAAGTAAAAGGCATAATCATACAGTGCTTAGGGGATATCCACACACTGGCAGGCTTTGGGAGCGGATTAAAAGAAGAAATACAAAGGGCTGACAATTACTTTAACATGCGAAAATCAGAAATAGAAGAGACAGATTCGATTAGCATGCTTGATGTAATGATTTCACAATTATTAAATTACAAGGAAACTGTGTGTATCCAATTTGAAATAATTTTAAGCAATAGAAATAAAGAAACCAACAACACATTAGATACAATATTAAATAAAAATAGAGCAATAACAGTGAGACGTTACGACATATTTCCTGCAAAAAGACTATATTCTAAAGAAGATGCTGATAGGTATTTAGAATTAGTAAAACAAAAACTATACGAAATCTTGGAAGATAATGATACAATTCAAATAATGTAATAAAAAATATGAATTTTGTGGACGGATTCTTTTCGGAATTCCAAGGTTAGTCTTGGAAAGTCTCGGAAATTCTCAGAGTTTTTATATAAATATATCAGACAATTGTAGTCAGAGAAAATGAAAAGATAGACATGACAGGTATTCTGTCAGATAATCTTACGGGATATCATTTATCAAATTACCCTGGAGATGATTATTATACTATTGTAACTGAAGCTAAAAACAATTCTTTTATGGCAGATAGTAATCTTCCAAATGATAAAAGAAAATTGTTTTCAATTGAGCGTAAGGGCTCATTAATGGATGCTGTAGGCGGGGAGTCGCCAAGTATCAAGTTTTACACCTCGGAATATCTGAAACAGGCAGGCATATCCACATGGGACCTGACGTTAATCGGCTCTTACTTTAATAATAT
>CAZAYQ010000129.1:0-4939 GCA_964489345.1 uncultured Clostridia bacterium
ATCCGTTAACAAATGAAGATATGATTATTACATGCCCTTTGCCGGAGGATATGAACCTGCGAACCCAATTTCTTTGACCAGTTAGAGGAGGAAGATATGAAAAAGCTTTTAATGATAGCAACAGGAGGAACAATTGCCTCAATAAAAACAAAAAACGGTCTGGCTCCCGGAATAGGCTCAGAGGAGCTTCTTGGTTATGTTCCTGAAATAAGAAATTATTGTCATGTGGAAACAATTCAGCTTCTAAATATTGACTCTACCAATATCCAGCCGGAACACTGGGTCATGATGACTGAGACAATAGAAGAAAATTATGACAAATATGACGGTTTTGTAATATCTCACGGGACTGACACGCTGGCATACACATCTGCAGCCCTTTCCTATTTAATCCAAAATTCAAGGAAACCCATAGTATTGACGGGGGCTCAGAAACCCATAAATGTTGAAATAACCGATGCAAAGAAAAATCTCCTGGACAGCTTCAGATTTGCTTCAGAAGAGGATGTAAGCGGTGTATATGTGGTGTTTGACGGCAAAGCAATAATAGGAACCCGGGCAAGAAAGGTAAAATCAAAAAGTTACAGCGCTTTTGAAAGTATTAATTTTCCGGTGGCAGCTATAATAGATGACAGGCGGATAACAAAATATATAAGCTCTTACAATTTAGAAAAAAAAGAAGTAAAATTTTATAAAGATATTTACCCAAGCATATTTTTGTTGAAATTAGCTCCCGGTATGGAAGCCGATGTCCTTGATTGCATTGGTGAAAAATACCGGGGCCTTGTAATAGAAAGCTATGGTGTGGGAGGGCTTCCTTTTCTTGATAAACGCAATTTTATAAATAAAATTGAAGGACTTATTGAAAGAGGCAAAATAATAGTTGTCGCCACACAGGTAATGTTTGAAGGAAGCGACATGGGCCTGTATGAGGTAGGAGTCAGGGCACTTCAAAAATATAATGTCCTCCAGGCTTATGATATGACCATTGAGGCAGTAATCACAAAATTGATGTGGATTATGGCTCAAAGCAAAGATTTTGACCAGGTAAAAACTATGTTTTACACTCGAATACACGAAGATTCTTTATACTAGGAAAGGAAAGTATGATCCATATTCCTGTATCATACAAGACAAATATGAAGAAGGTTGACATGCATATGCACACCATGGCCTCTGACGGAACATGGGACGTAGAAGAATTAAAAAATGAATTGATTAAGAATAAAATTGATATATTTTCCCTTACAGACCATGACAGTGTTGATAATATTAAAAACATGCAGGATATAATAAGTTACAGGGACAATTTAATTTTTATTCCGGGAACTGAATTATCTGCTGAATATAAAGGAAAAGAATATCATTTTACTTTTTATAATTATGATATAAACAACCTAAAGCTCCTTGATTTATTGAATGAAACCAATCAGAACAAATTAAGTTCAAATTTTGATTATATCAATTATGCTGCAAATAAATACCATAATGTCAGTGCCGAAGATTATGAAGCTTATGAGAGCGACAGGAAAAGAGGGGGCTGGAAGTCAGCCAACTACATGATTGACAAAGGAATCCACAAAGATATCCCTGAACATTTGAAGGATGTAATTAAATCAGGACTTAAGGCAAGGCTGAAAAGCCCTGAGGAAGTAATCAGCACAGCAAAAAAAAGCGGCGGGAAAATATTTCTTGCTCATCCATCCTATCACTACAGGGATACACTTATGCCTGCTGAAGAATTAGCTTATTGGCTGGAGCTTGGAATAGACGGAATTGAGTGTTTTTCTCCCTATAACAAGGACAATGCAAAGTATTATGTTGATTACTGCAAAAAGAACAATTTAATGATATCAGGAGGATCAGACTGCCACGGTGATTTTATTCCCTCGAGGCTGTTGGGAGTTCCAAATTTGTCATTGGATGATTTAAATATTAAAAAATTGTTGGATTAGATACGCACTAAATATGTATAGGGACACACCTTCTCCCCTTAGGATAGTTTTCGAGGGTCGAAGGAATGTCCCTAAATATGGAAGGGGGATGGAAAGATATGAAAGACAAAAAACATGTTACTGCAATAATTGTTGCAGGAGGAAAAGGCAAAAGGATGGGGTCTGAAATACCAAAACAGTATATGGATATTGCAGGAAAAACAATTTTAGATACCACCCTATATAAATTTGAAAAAAGCAATGAAGTAGATACTATAATCCTTGTTGTCAACAAAGATGATATAGAATATGTAAAAGATGAAATAGCTCCCTATTATTATAAGATAGGGCATGTGGTCCAAGGAGGCAAAACAAGGGTTGAATCAGTTTATCAAGGCTTGAAAAAGGTCGAAAGCCCCGGTATTGTCTTAATCCATGATGGGGTAAGACCCTTTGTTTCTTATAATTTAATAAGCGCATGCATAGAAAATGCATATATCCATAAGGCCTGCGTGCCTGTCATAGATGTTTCGGACACCATCAAGGAAGTTGCCGGGGACGGAATGGTTGTAAAAACATTTAACAGAAAAACATTGAAAGCTGTTCAGACACCCCAGGCCTTTGACTATGAAATAATAAGGGAATGTTATGAAAAAGCCATGACAGAGGATGCAGACTTTACAGACGATGCAGCCATAGTTGAATATTACGGCTATAAAGTAAAAACAATTGAAGGGTTGAACAAAAATATTAAAATAACTACACCCCTGGATTTAAGATTAGCTGAAATTATTGCCAGCATTTATTAAGGAGGAGCCATGAAAGTTGGAATTGGTTACGATGTACATGCTTTAACAAAAAATCGGAAACTGATGATCGGAGGAGTTCATATCCCTTATGAAAAGGGCCTTACAGGCCATTCAGATGCAGATGTTTTAATTCACGCAATAATGGACAGCCTTTTGGGAGCCATGGGAAAAGGGGACATAGGCAGGATGTTTCCGGATGATGATGACAGCTATATGGATGCAGACAGCCGCCTCTTATTAAGAAAAGTATATGAATTAATGAGAGAAAATAATTTTTTTGTCGGCAATATTGATGCCGTAATAATTGCCCAAAAACCAAAACTCTCTCCCTATATTGATGAAATGAGGCATAATATAGCCGGCGACTTGAAAACAGATGTTTCCAATATTAACATTAAGGCTAGCACCACAGAGCATTTAGGTTTTGAGGGGAGGGGTCAGGGAATGGCTGCCCAGAGCATATGTTTATTGGAAGTTAAGGAAGAATAATGAATTTGGCCTATAAATTGAGCATATATAAATATATATCCCTGTGCTAAAATATAGTTAACATAAAATAAGGAATGGGGATACACGGAATGTCCCCGTATCTGGGATAGCATACATGGAAACTTATCAGATTATATCAATTATAGGTCTATTGATTTTTATATATTTCATATTTTTTAAAAATAAAAGATCTGCCCAAAAAGAAATCAGCAATTTAAATGAAATTGAATATATCAGCTCATCATCCATGACCTTCGATGATGTAGCCGGAAACTATGAAGCTAAGGAAAGCCTTCTTGAACTGGTGGACTTCATGCAAAACCCCGAAAAATACAGCAGGTTCAATGTAAGGATGCCAAAAGGAATACTTCTTTACGGCCAGCCTGGAACAGGGAAGACATTGATGGCAAAAGCATTGGCGGGAGAAGCCGGTGTGCCCTTCTATGCTGTATCAGGGTCGGATTTTGTGCAGGTTTATGCAGGACTTGGTGCCGGAAGAATAAGAAATCTCTTTAAAAAAGCCAAAAAGTCAGGTAAAAGCGTTATATTCATAGATGAGATAGATGCTATCGGCAAGATGAGGGCAGGGGCCGGTATTAAAGGAAGCGATGAAGGTGACAGAACCTTAAATGCACTCTTAACCGAAATGTCAGGATTTGCTGATGATTCAGGGACTCTGGTGGTTGCAGCCACAAACAGAATCGATACCCTGGACAATGCCTTGTTAAGACCGGGAAGGTTTGACAGGCAGATAGAAATAATGCTTCCTGACAAGTCTGCAAGAAAAGATATTATAAAGCTGTATTTGGAAAAAATAAATGCAGAGGATGTAAATATTGATGAATTAGCCGATTTAACCGTCTATTTCAGCGGAGCAATGATAGAAAATTTAGTAAATGAAGCTGCACTTTCAGCAATCAGACAAGGCTCAGAAAAATTAACAGAAGAGCATATTAAAAAGGCATATCTTGAAGTTTTGGCGGGGGTTGAAAAAAAGGATTATGATAACGAAATGCAAAAAACCGTCACATCATACCATGAAGCAGGACATGCTTTTGTATCAAGACACCTGCTTCCTGAAAATAAAATTATCCGTGTTTCTGTAATTCCCACAAGTAAAGGAGCAGGAGGATATACCCTGTCCACTCCCTGCAGGGAAGAAGTTACAAGCAAGAAAAAAATAATTAATTATTTATCTGTATTGATGGCAGGAAGGGTATCTGAAGAGGTGTTTTTAGGAAATGAGAATATAACTGCCGGAGCACAAAATGATATAGAAAAGGCTACCTCATTGGTTCTTGATTATGTTTCAAAATACGGTATGAATGATTCTGTATTCATAAATTATGAATTGCTGTCAGACAAACTTGGAATACCCTTAACAGCAGTTGAAGAATCTGTAAAAAAACTTACTTCAGAAATATATGAAGAAGTATTTAAATTAATAGAGGGAAATAAAGAAAAAGTTGAGTCAATTGCAAGGCTCTTAATGGAAAAAGAAGTTATTTATCAAGAAGAGTTGGATAAACTACTATAAAAATACAGGTGAATAATATCCAAATCACAGGATAAAATATTATTAAATACTTGGCAGCAGTAAAAAATAAGTTGTAATTATTGTATAAATTTGATATAATATAATTAAATAATCAGCCTGCGGTGTTCGGAAATCTTTTAATTCAACCGACATAATGTAAAAGGGAATTC
>CAZAYQ010000130.1:0-4915 GCA_964489345.1 uncultured Clostridia bacterium
CTCCGTGTCCGTGGTTCGATTCCGCGTTTGGGCACCAAAAAAGACTTATACAATCCCCGTCTTTGTATAGGTCTTTTCTATTTTATTTAGTTATGGGGACACAGCAGCAGAGGAATGGCCAAATCCTTCTTCAATAATTTTTCTTATAATACTGTTTATATTGTTATAATACATCTTGTCATTTATCTTTATAGGTATCAGATTTTTCTTTATTCCTTTTATAGCTGTATAACTGGCAATTTCGTATTCATTGTTATCTAAATAATAGAAGTCTTTTATTTTTTCATCCTTATATGTATTTAGAGGAATAATAATTTCCAAAATCTGAGCTTTAACATATAATTTCATATCATAATTTATGGTGTGATTGATAAAGTCCTTGTCCATAGTTGTTAAAACATTGAATTTACATTGAAGGGAATTCTTCCTTATTGAAATATCCTCATTATTAATTGGGACGATAAGATTATTTAAATATATGACAAGATCATACAAATTAAAAATATTGTTCATAAGAAAGGGCAAATTATAAACATCCTCATAATTATGCTTAAGCATTAAATATGAAAATTCTTTTCGGGGTTCTAATTTGTATGCATCATATAAGGTGAGCACATCCTTGCCCCCAAGAGTATCATTTCTTTCGATGCAGAAATATTTCTCGACAGTTTTTAGTTTTAAATCAAGGGTGTTAATTTTATATCTAAGTTTCTGTATGTAATAATATAAATCAATTTTAATGAATGACTCAAAGCTAAGATTTATATTACACTGTTTTGCTTTTTCTTCCAGGATGGGAAGATCAAAGCTGTTGCCGTTGTATGTCACAATGTATTTCTTTGATTTTATAAGGTCTTTTAAATGTTTTAGAGCATCAGGCTGGTCAACTTTATGTTGACAAAATATTTGATATATTTTATATTTTTCATCTTCATAGAGTAAAAAAGTTATAGATATAATATCTGAATAAATCCTTGATAAGCCTGTAGTTTCAATATCTATAAACACTGTTTCCCTATAAATTTCATTTAAATAAGGATTGTCCGTAATGGTATTTAGTTCATATTCATTAATAAACATTATTCCCCCTGAATAATTACTTTAAAATTCCCCCGACATTTGTTAAAATGTTAAGGGGTGTTGTGAATGTATATAATAATTTCAATATTTGCAGCATATGCATCAGGCATTATTTCTTATGAGTTAAATGTGTTCAGCTACTATTTTACAGCTGTTTTTGCCATACTTATTTACAATTCAATAATAAATAAAAAATATGTATACAATGCTGTAATTATTGCCTTTATTATTCTATCATATCTTAACTGCAATTATAATTCAAGCTCGACTCTTTCTCAATATGTAAATGAAAATATTGAAATTGAAGCAAAGTTAAAAGACCGGAGAAAGACTGACAGCCTAAGCTACAATGCTTCTGTTATCAGCATAAACAAGGTCCCTCTTTACAATGAAGAAAATATAATTCTCTATAGCGGCCAATATGAAAATTTCAAAGAAAACACTATAATAAAAGTAAAAGGCAATGCTGCCGGCAGTCAATTAAATAAAAATAAAATGCTTTTCAATTACGAAAACTATTTAAGAAGCAAGAAAATCAAGGCATCGGTCTTTGCAGGGGATCATGCTTTAATTATCAAGGAAAACTATTCGTTTTTAAACAACACTTCGCAGAAATTCAGAACTTATGCGGAAGGAACATTTTACAGCAGTTTAAATAAAAATAATGCGGATATAATATTGTCAATAATTTTAGGAGATGTAAATTATTTGGAGGAAGAGCTTTATGACAATATAAAGGTAATGGGTCTTGCCCATATTTTTGCTGTTTCCGGTACACATATCGTTCTTATGTATGTATTTCTCTTAAATGTATTCAAATTCTTTTTCAGCAGAAGAGTAAGCTGGACACTGTCCTGGTGCCTTATATGGTTTTACGGTTTTTTAATCGGTTTTCCCTTGTCGGTTATGAGGGCCCTGGTTATGTTTACCCTTCTTTTCGGGTCTGAGCTTTTGTACAGGAAGTACAATTCACTGAATTCTATCGGTCTTGCAGCACTAATATTGACTGTTTACAATCCTTTTTGGATTTTTGATGCAGGATTTCTCTTATCTTTTTCGGCATCACTCAGCTTCATACTTTACAGCAATTATATAAGTAAAAGTACCACTGTTTTTAAAACTATATATATGTATTTATTTCTGCAAATATTTACACTGCCTGTTATTGTATATTATTTTAACTTTATTCCGGTCATGGGGCTTGTTTACAATATATTTCTCCTGCCTGTATTTACCCTAATTATGATTTATGGATTCATTCTTTTAATATTAAACTCATTTATGCATCTTATATTGATTCTGCCTTTTAAAATATTTGACTATATTTTGTACAGCCTAAGGTTTATCATTGATGCTTCAAATAAATTTGCTTTTAACGGTTTGATTTTTCCTTCTATGTCCATGTGCCATATGATATTTTTCTACTTAGCTTTGTTTTTTATGATATACTTGCATAACAATAAAACATGCAGGTGTAAAAAATACGGCATTGCTGCAATAATCAGCTTTTATTCCATCAGCTATATTGCAATTCCTATGATGGATAACAGCTTTTATTTAAATATTGCAGATTCGGGACAAGGCTTGTTTACCACAATCAAGTATAAAGGGGCAGATATAATTTACGACTGTGGAAGCAATTCAACCAAACAGATGGGAGAATATATAGCTCTTCCTTATTTGACCAAGAGGGGAATTACAGAGATAGATACAATATTTATAAGCCATTGGGATAATGACCATTATTCCGGCTTGAATGATATTTTAAAGAGCCACATAAAAGTTAAAAGCATATTTTCTTCAACCGCTAATGAAAACTTCAAGGTCCGGGAATTAAATGCAGGTTATCAAATGAAGTACGATGACAGCTTAAGCATGAAAGTATTATGGCCTTATAAAGATTTGCCGTTACATAATATTAACAATTCGTCCCTGGTGATTTCTTTGAATTATAAAGACATAAGTATTTTACTTACCGGTGATATTGAGGAGGAGGCAGAATATGCAATTTATAATGAGCTTAGTCCCTATGATATAGTATTAGTCCCTCATCACGGAAGCAAGACATCCTCAACTGTCCTCTTTGTTGATGCTGTAAGGCCTAAAATTGCTCTTTTAAGCTATGGAAGAAACTCTTATGGAATTCCTCATCAAGAAGTTATTTTAAGGTACGAAAACGCAGGCAGCAGCATTTTTTCCACATTTGAGCAGGGAGAAATAAATATTGTTTTAAAAGATGACAATTTGTACTATAATACTTATATGAATGAAAAGTCCGATAATTATTATGAACTTTATTTATATGGAATAATATATAAGCTGAGCATATTTTGTTTTTTATTAATATGGATGTTGAAAGGAACCGGTTATGAGCTTTAATCTTATTAAAAACACGGCGGATAAAAACAAGCTTCCAAATTGTCTGATGTTTTACGGCAATGAAGAATACTTCATGGATTACTCCATAAAGTACATAAAATACAAATATATAGATAAATCCTATGAGGACATAAATTATGCCGAATTTGAAAAGCTTGAAAGTTTAAAGGATTTTTTCGAGTTTGCAAACACATTTCCTTTTATGTCAGAGAAAAAACTATGTGTAATAAAGGAAGCTGTTTTTTTTACATCAGGAGGAAGCATAGATAAAAAAGAAGAAGAAAAGCTCCTGAAATATATTGATGATAATGAAGACTGCATCACAGTTTTCCTGATTAAAGATGGAAAGCCGGATTCAAGAAAAAAAATTGTCAAGAAGCTTAAGGAAAAGAAGGCGGTATTTGAATTCAGCAGGCTGAATGAAGGAGATCTCACCAGGTATATTTCAGATGAATTCAGGAAAAACAGCTATAAAATATCAATGTCCGATGCCAATTATATGGCAAATAACACGGGTTATCTGGAATATGAAAGCAGAGTGAGCTTGTACCATGTAAATAATGAAATTAATAAAATAATGTCCCACAATAATGATAATAAAAATATTACATCTTCCGACTTAGAGCTTTTGATGGTTAAATCTCTTGAAAACAGCATATTCAAATTAGTTGATTACTTATGTGAAAACAATAAGAAAAAGTCATTTGAAATTTTGGATGAAATGCTTTTAAACAATACTCCGGAACCGTATATAATCCACATGATTACAAGGCAGTACAGGATGCTTTACCAGTATGTAATTTTACAAAAAAAAGGATATTCCTATAATGATATTATAAATAAAATGAAAATTAAAAATTTTGCAGCTGCAAAGCTTGCCAAACAATCAAAGAATCTAAAGAGGTCAACCATTGAATATTACATGAAGAGGTTTTTGGAAATTGACAGAAAAATAAAGCTTGGAGAAATAGACTCAAGGATAGGCCTTGAGCTAATAACAAACGGGATAATCGGGGACATTCCTCCCGCCCGCAGAGACTATCTCTAAATAGGGAGGTGTGTCCCCAAAGCTCTGATAAATTGGGGTTAGGCATAAAAAAAACCGGTAATGCCGGTTATTTTTTATGCTGCTTTATTAAGTTTCTTTGTCATTCTGCTTACTTTTCTTGCTGCAGTATTTCTGTGAACAATACTCTTTGCAGCAGCCTGATATAATTTCTTTTCGCATATTTTTAAGTATTCTTGAGCTTTTTCGAAATTACCTTCATTTAATGCAGCTTCAAATTTCTTAATATATGTTTTAATTTCAGATTTTCTGCTTTTATTTGCTTCAGTTTTTTTATTTATAATTAAGATTCTCTTCTTTGCAGATTTAATATTTGCCAAAATATCCACCTCCTTTTAGCTTAGACTTATCTATTACAGCATTTAGCAGTCTCATTCACCAACACTTATT
>CAZAYQ010000131.1:0-4904 GCA_964489345.1 uncultured Clostridia bacterium
CAAATACTGATTGTATCAAACTATAAAATATTTGTCAACTTTTTTTCTTTATCCTTTTTCAGCTTTTACAAGCCGGCTAAATCCAGAATATCCGGAATTTTTGATTCCCAGCCCATTGCCATAATGTGGACCCCTTGACAGTAATCTCTGCATTCTCTTATAATACGCGCGGAAATTTCTACACCGGTTATTCCTGCCTTTGTTTTTTCCTTGTCTTTTCTCAATTCCTCTATCATGGAATCAGGAACTGATATTCCTGCTATATTTTCATTCATGAATTTTACCATGCCTGCATTTTTAGGAATTACTATTCCAAGCATGACCGGAACACCAAAGTCTTTTGCTTTTTCCATAAATTTAATAAATTTTTCCGGTTCGTAAACAGCCTGGGTTTGAAAATATTGGGCCCCTGCTTTTACTTTTTGCTCCATTTTTGCCAGCTGAACATCAACTGAGTCACTGCAGGGTGATACTACAGCCCCCTTGGCAAATGAAGGTGGCTCGCCTTCAAGGGGATTTCCCGCAAGGTCTTCCCCCTCCTCCAATTTTTTAACCATGTAAATAAGAGATACGGAATCCAGATCAAATACGGGTTTTGCCTGGGGATTATCTCCAAGTGTTGTGTGGTCGCCGGTTAAAAGAAGGAGATTTTCAATACCCAGCAAAGCTGCACTCAGAACATCAGACTGGAGGGCGATTCTATTTCTGTCACGGCAGGTCAGCTGGAAGATAGATGTAAACCCTTGGTCCTGCAGTGCTTTACATGTTACCAGAGAGCCAAGACGCATGACGGATGACTGATTATCCGTTACATTGACTGCGGATATCCTTCCTTTTAAATGCCTCTTTACTTCATCAATTAAACTATCAATATGAAAGCCCTTGGGAGGTCCTACTTCTGCTGTTATTGCAAACTCTCCCCGCTCAAATAACTCTGTAAGTTTCATTTATAATCACTCCTCACCTTATTATCTTTATCTGAATCCTTAGGAAGCTCTTCAAAGGGAAGCTTGTAATTTCGAACTTTCACAGGATATTTCAAGGTATCCAGTTTCTTCAGCTTCTCAAGCTTTCTGTATATTCTGTCCCATCCGCAATCCATATTCTTATCAACTTCGCATTTTCCGTTTTTTGAACCTCCACACTGGCCGTTGACCAGGCTTTTTGAGCAGGCTGTTATGGGACAGATTCCTCCGGTGTAATTCAAATAACATTCTCCGCACTGGCTGCAGTCAAATTTCTGGGGGGTCAATCCTTGAAATCCCGGCAAAGGGTAAGTGTCACAGCCTGAATATACTCTTTTATCCTCAAGGTATTCTGCTGTTGTCTGTACTCCCACGCCGCAGGAAAAGACTAAAACTGTATCTGCTTCTTTAATTTTATCCATGTATTTTCTAAGCTGGACACGGAGGTTGTCAGGGCTGCAAATGTAATCTTTTGTAATCCTTTCTAACACATTTCCTTCAGCTTCCAATTCTTTTTGTAATTTATCCGCTTCATGTTCAGGAAAATATACTTCCTTGCAGCCAATACAATTAATTATAAATGTTTTTCCCTTTATGAGCTCTTTTATTCTTTCCTTCGATTTTAACTGGGTAATTAACATTATTTAACCCCCCTTATTGCTTTTTTGCCTTTTTTTATCTCGTTTAATATTCCAATTTTTGATGAACAAATGTAATCACAGCATCCGCATTCGATACAGTCCATAATGTTTTCTTCCTTCATGCCCTCTAAATTATTTGTTTCTGTATACTTTGGATAATACAAGGGTCTCAGGTCCATTGGACATACATCGACACAACGGCCGCATTTAATGCATTCTACTGCTTCCTTCTTAGTTTCTTCCAGGGCAATAATTCCATTTGAGCCTTTTATTATGGGTACATATAGGTTGTCAAGCAGGGTTCCCATCATAGGTCCGCCCATTTTTACCGTAACATCGTCCCCTATTAGGCCGCCGCAATAGTCAATTATGTCTTTGACCTGAGTTCCTATTTTTACTATATAATTCCCCGGGGTTTTCATTCTTTCCCCGCTTACGGACACAACTCTTTCTATCAGGGGCATTCCTTTTTGAAGGGCATCGGAAACAGCTTTAACAGTGCTGACATTGCTTACAACAACACCCACATCAAGGGGCAGGCCCCCCCGCGGCACCTGTCTTCCCAAAATGTTTTTAATAAGCATTTTTTCTGCTCCCTGGGGGTACTTGGTTTTAACGACAGCTAGATGAATATTTTCTATATTTTGAGTTTTTAACTTCATTATTTCAACGGCATCCTCTTTGTTGTCTTCGATTGCTATAATGCCTTTTTCAGCATTGGAAGCCTTGATTAGCGCCTTTAATCCATGGATAAGATCATCTGCATATTCAATCATTACCCTGTGGTCTGCCGTTATTACGGGCTCGCATTCACAGCCGTTTAAAATAACATATTCGATGGGTTTTGGGGCATTTAGCTTCACTGCAACGGGAAATCCCGCCCCGCCCATTCCAACAATTCCTTTTTCACGGACAAGGTTTCGTATTTCTTCCGGACTGAGAGTTTCAAGGTCTCCGGCCGGCTGAACAGATTCGTGCAAAATGTTTTTCCCGTCAGATTGAATTACAACAGATAAAACTTCAAGGCCTAAAGTAGGGTGAAGCCGTGGTTCAACTGCCACTACAGTGCCGCTTACGCTGGAATGTACCGGACTGCTGACATAGGCCTTTGAATCGCCGATTTTTTCTCCCGCTTTAACATACCGGCCTACCTCAACTATTGGCTCTGCAGGCGCTCCGGTATGTTGCGACAATGGAATTACAAGTGTAAGGGGGTCAGGAAACCTAACCAGCGAAATATGCCGGCTGAATTCTTTGTTCTCTCTTGGGTGAATACCTCCGCTGTATCCTTCTAAACGCTCCCGGCGTACTGATTTCACATATTCATCAATAAACTTATAGTTGACCTTTGAATAATCCCGTATTTCAACATCCTGATTTATAAGTTCATCAACTCTTCCTTGTTTTTCCATCCTCTTATATATTTGGTCCCATCCGCAATCCATTTCTTTGTCAACTTCACATTTGCCGTTTTTGGATCCGCCGCATTGACCGTTTAATAAACTTTTCGAACAATCCACGATAGGGCATATTCCCCCTGTAAGGTTTAAATAGCATTGAGCACAAGCATCGCACCTGATAGTTGTCAATGCCATTCCATGGTGGCCCCTGTATGCAATAGAATCACAGGCTGCATAAACCGGCTTCTCTGATATCTCGGCAATCAGCTGAATTCCTAAACCGCAGGAAGCAACAAATATATTTTCTGCTTCCCGGGGCAATGCAGCTTCAAGCAGTTTTGGAGTCAAAATATTGTTGCAGAGAAAATCAACCTTTAAAGACCCTCTTATATTTTTGCCCTCTTCTTTGGCTAATTGCTCAAATTCATTCAATTCCGGTTCTTCTATCAATTCAAATTCCTTGAAACACTTCTTGCAGGCCAATACGAATAAATTGTCCTTATCCTTAAGAAGCTCGGCTAATTCCCTCTTATCCTTTAATTCAAACTTTGTATAATCCACCAATTTCAATACCTCCTTTATGGTCTACAGCCCTTATCCTCCATACTGTCAATGAAATCTATGGTTCTCATTTTCCCTGCAGCTCTATAATACCGGCTCCATATCCTTATCTAATGCATCTATTTTCGTGACTGAAAAATAATCTGTGTCAAAACCTTTTTCATTTAATAGTTTTATAAACTCTTCAACCCTCATGCTTCCTGTTTCTATAGTTTTGAAAACAGCCATAATTTTACTTTTGCCATTTATGTTTTCAGCCTTTAAATAATGCAGCAGGTCTTTGCTGTTTAATTCCCTGGTCACTGATTTACCTTTTTTATTTTTCTTCTGCCTGTAATATAGGACGCCTTTTGTAAGCATTTCGTCTAAATATTCATTAAGCATATCTATATCAATATCTGATTCAATACTTATCAAATACCTGGCATAGGTGCATCTTTTCATGAGAGACTCTGTGTCATGACAATAGTCTGCCTTTATTATCTGCATTTCCTTGGGCATGACCAGGTTCATTCTTTCTGTAAAGGCCTCAGGCTCCATGTTTTCGTCAAGGTCCAGTTCAAAATATTCCCCTATGCTTTCTATCCCCAAAGACAGGGGATAGCCAAAGGATGTCTTCATGTGGGGGTTAAAGCCTTCCGAATATTTAGCATCTATGCCGGCTCTTTTTACAGACCTTTGTATAAATCTTAAAACATCCAGGTGGGAAATATATTTTAAATAGCCGGTTTTTGTATACTTGCATATTATTTTGCACATGGGCAGCCACCTCCCGAAAAATTATAGCTGACCCCGCAGTTTGTGCATTTAATTCTGCAGTCGGGAGTGGTTGTACAGGCCAGCGCATTTTCATACTCACTTATTAAATATTTCTTGCTTACCCCTATATCTATAAAATCCCAGGGCAGAACTTCCCCTAATTCCCTTTGACGAAGGGCAAAAAAGTCAGGGTCTGTATTTGTTTCCTCAAAGGCATCCATCCATTTGCCAAAGTCAAACATGTCATACCAGCCGTCAAAGCGGCAGCCGGACTCCCATGCCTTTATCAAAGCTTTGGACAGTCTTCTGTCTCCCCTTGCAAATACTGCTTCCAAATAGCTAAGCCCCGGTTCATGGTAAGAGAATGAAATTTTTTTATCTTTGATTTCCCTTTGAAGTGCCTTTGCCTTATCATAGAATTCATCCATATTGTTTTGAGAAGACCACTGAAAAGGAGTAAAGGGTTTTGGCACAAAACAGGCAGCACTTACATTTATTTTTAAATTTCCCTTTATATCTTCCTTAGGCCTGTGGAAAAATTTATCCTTAACCTTGTAAGAAAGGTCCTTAATCCCCAG
>CAZAYQ010000132.1:0-4884 GCA_964489345.1 uncultured Clostridia bacterium
CTTGGATGAATTTTTTTGTATAATTTCAGCCAGCCCGTGAGCATAATAATCATCATAAATTTCCTTTGAATAGCTTTCGCTGACAGTGCTTATTATATGGGCGGTTTCCAAGGCACCTTTCAGAAGGTTTGTTGTCCCCCTATATTCAATTATACCCTTTTCCTTTCCATGCAGGTCAAATACATCCTCTGAAATGTTTAAATCAAACACTCCCTGGTATTCAATATTGTGAATGGTTATAATTGATTTTATATCTCTGTAGCCTTCATAAGAAGAATATTTAGCAGCTAAATAAATCGGAACCAATGATGTCTGCCAGTCATTTGCATGAATAACATCAGGCATAAATTCTAGCATAGGCAGTATGTACAATACTGCTTTAGAAAAAAATGCAAATCTTTCCGCATCATCAAAATGACCGTAGCATTCACTTCGTTTAAAATAGTATTCATTATCTATAAAATAATAGGTTACATCATTTAAAATGGTTTTATAGACACCACAGTACTGCTGCCTCCAGGCAAGGGGAACTGATGTTTTCCCCACAAATTCAAATTCGCTTCTGTCTGCAATTCCCTGATACAAGGGAAGAACTATCCTTATATCTATTTTGTTCCTATACTTTTCGGCCAGTGCCTTGGCAAGGGACCCAGCAACTTCTCCAAGGCCGCCGGTTGCCATAAAGGGAGCAGCTTCCGATGCAGCATATAATACTTTTAATTTATTCACAACTTTTCCCACCTCCTATACAACTGAGTTTTTCTTTATAAAGAAGGGACAGTTAGAATATCCTAACAAAACCCTATCCTTGTTTACAAATGTGTATGTGTCTGTAATTATGGAATCCAGCTTGGCATTATCGCTTATTCTTCCATGCTGCATTATTATTGAATTTTTAACAAGAGCATTTCTTCCTACCTTCACATCTCTGAAGAGTATTGAATTTTCAACAGTCCCCTCAATAACACAGCCATTGGCGATCAAAGAATTCTTAACTATGGCATCCTGACAATATTTGGTAGGGGCTGAATCCTTTGTTTTTGTATATATAGGACCTGTATTTGAATAAAAAATATTATGCAGATTATCAATATTCAACAGTTTCATACTGTTGTCATAATAGCTTTGCAGGGAGTCAATATGGGCAAAGAATCCGGTATATTCATAACCGTAAATTTTTAAGGAATGAACCCTTGCTGACAGTACATTAAGGCTGAAATCCTTGTAATTTCTTGCAATAGCGTCATAAATGAGAGATTCTAAAAATTCCTTGTTCATAACCCATGTATTTAAGCCGATATTGTAAGAGCCGTTTGTTATGGGATAAACCAATACATCATCAGCTCTCCCATCCTTGTCAAATTCATACAATATTTTGTGAATTGAATCAGATTTACTTATGTTTGCCCTGGTGTAGACCGCTGTGATATCCGAATTCTTTTCTTCATGGTATTTAATAACTTTTTGATAATTTATGTCATAGATCATATCAGAGTCTGATAAAACAACATAGCTTTCTTTCGAAGATGTTATATTATCCAAAACTCTTTTTAAAGCATCCAGTCTCCCCTGATAGAGGCCGTGATTTTCTCCTGCTGAATAAGGAGGGATTGTAAGTATGCCTCCCTTTTTTCTTGACAAGTCCCAATCCTTTCCTGAGCCCACATGCTCCATCAATGAGCGGTAGTTGCTGCTTGTTATTAATAATACTTTATTGATGCCTGAATTAACCATGTTTGAAAGGGGAAAATCTATAAGTCTGTACCTGCCTCCAAAAGGTATTGCGGCAACAGACCGGTGAGATGCTAATTCTGTCATGCTCCAATCTTGAATATCCGAAAAAATAATCCCTAAGGCGTTCATATTGCACCTCCCATATTATTTATAACACTTTCCCGCGGTATTACGGTAATATCAGAGTTTTCCCCCCTGGGCCTGCCGATTTTCAAGCCTGCCCCTATTTTTACCATTTCATCTATAATGGAATAATTAATTACACAATTTTTGTTTATTTCTACATCTGCCATTATTACTGAATCTTTTACCAGAGCATTTTCTCCAACGAAAACTCCGGAAAATATGATAGAATTTTCTACCTTTCCCAAAATTACAGCACCTTCTGAAACGATTGAATTATTTATCACTGCATCCCTGCCGGCGTAGTGAGGAGGTTTTTCTGCATGTCTTGAATAAATTATCCAATTCTCTTCAGATAATTGAAAGCCGTTTTCTCCCAAAAGGTCCATATTCGCCTGCCACAGCGAATCAATGGTACCCACATCCTTCCAATATCCTTCAAATTTATAGGCATATATTTTTTCTTTTTCTTTTAGCATTAAAGGAATAAGGTCCTTGCCGAAATCATTGGATGAATCCGGATTTTCATCATCTATTTCAAGATATTCTTTAAGCTTCTTCCACTTGAATACATAGACGCCCATAGACGCCTGAGTGCTTTTCGGTTTCTTTGGTTTTTCTTCAAAATCTTTTATTCTCCCGCTTTCATCCGAGCTTAAAATTCCAAAGCGGGAAGCTTCCTTTATGGGAACATCTATTACCGATATGGTGCAGTCAGCATCCATTTCCTTATGAAAATCTATCATTAAGGAATAGTCCATCTTATAAATATGGTCACCGGATAAAATCAGTACATATTCAGGAGCGTACTGGTCTATGAAATTCATGTTCTGGCAAATTGAATTTGCCGTGCCCAGGTACCACTCTGAGTCAGCCACCCTTTGATATGGGGGCAGAATTTGAATTCCACCGTACATTCTGTCTAAATCCCATGATTTCCCGTCACCGATATATGAATTCAGTGTTAATGGCTGATATTGTGTCAAAACGCCTATGGTATCGATGCCTGAATTGACACAATTTGATAAGGCAAAATCAATTATTCTGTATTTGCCTCCAAATGGTACAGAAGGTTTTGCAATTTTTCTTGTCAGAGCGCCCAGTCTGCTGCCTTGTCCCCCCGCAAGGAGCATTGCTACACAATCTTTTTTAGCTAATCTCATAAATTTTACCTCCTTTGTTATTTATATTGTATTTATTTTCCTTTTTTAAAAATATTATTGAAAGAGGCGGCACTGTCAAAGATATATAGGACGTATATCCGTGAACGGTCCCCGGAGATGATATAATTTTATCCTTGTTGCCTGTACCCGTCCCCCCGAATTCCTCATCATTTGAATTAAATATTTCAGTGTAAATACCCTTGTCAGCACCAATTAAATAGTTTTGTCTTTCGGTGGGTGAAAAATTAACCACTGCTGTTAATTCATTGTTATTCTTATCTATTCGCTTAAATGCTATAATATTTTGATCAAAATCATCGTTTGAAATCCATTTAAAGCCGCTCCAGGAATAATCCACTTCCCACAGCTCAGGCTGTTCCAGATAAAATTCATTCAATACCTTAATATATGTATTTAACTTGCCATGGTATTCATAATCAGTCATAAACCATTCAATTTCCTTATCAAAATCCCATTCCGTAAATTGTCCTATTTCATAACCCATAAAGTTCAGCTTCTTTCCCGGATGAGCAGCCATATAGCCTAAAAGAACCCTTACATTTGCAAATTTCTCCCGGTAAGGACCAGGCATTTTGTTGAGTATGGATTTCTTGCCATGAACAACCTCATCATGAGATAAAGGAAGGATATAGTTTTCACTGAAAGCATAATGAAGTGAAAAGGTAATATTTTTTTGTTTGTATTTTCTGAAAAAGGGGTCTGTTTCCATATACTCCAATATATCATTCATCCAGCCCATATTCCACTTAAAATTAAAACCCAGCCCCCCCAAATAGGTTGGTTTTGTAACCATTGGCCAGGATGTGGATTCTTCTGCAATCATCATGGTATGAGGATAGCTTTTAAATATGACTTCATTAAGCTTTTTTAAAAAAGCAATTGCTTCCAGATTTTCATTGCCGCCATATATGTTTGGAGTCCATTTACCATCCTCTTTATCATAATCCAGGTAGAGCATGGAGCTTACAGCATCAACCCTCAAGCCGTCGGCATGATAAACATCAAGCCAGAATACAGCATTTGATATTAAAAATGATTGGACTTCGGTTTTGCCGAAATCGAATTTATGGGTCCCCCAACTTCCTATTTCTCTTTTTTCTCTGTCCTTGTACTCGTAAATGTAGTCTCCGTCAAATTTATACAATCCATGTTCATCTTTGGGAAAATGGGCAGGTACCCAGTCTATAATGACACCGATTCCATTTTGATGACACTGGTCAATCAAATATTTCAGGTCATCCGGCTGGCCGAAGCGCTTTGTGGGAGCATAATAGCCTGAAACCTGATAACCCCAGGACCCATCAAAAGGATATTCCATTATGGGCATTAACTCAATATGGGTGAAGAAATGTTTTTTTACATGGTCTATCAAGATGGGAGCCAGCTCTCTATAGCTGTAATAGCTGCCGTTTTCTTTGCGTTTCCAGGATGACAGATTAACTTCATAAATGTTTATGGGAAGTTCATATAGATTTACTGCCTTTTTGTAGTCAAGCCATTTTGAATCATGCCATTTGTATTTGTCTGTATTGTAAACGATTGATGCTGTTTCCATCCTTGTTTGTGAAGAAAATGCATAGGGGTCCGACTTATATATGAGGGTATTATCTGCCCTGCTGATAATATATTTATAGAGCTCTCCTTCGCTTATATCAGGAACAAACAACTCCCATATGCCGCTATCGGGAATTCTTTTCATTTCATAGTCTGAACTTTTCTGCCAATAACAAAAATTGCCCGCAAGATGCACCTGCTTTGCATTGGGAGCCCAGACCCGGAAAACAGTTCCTGCATTTTCTATAATATGCGAGCCTAAAAAATTATATGAATAATAGTTTGTACC
>CAZAYQ010000133.1:0-4850 GCA_964489345.1 uncultured Clostridia bacterium
ATATCTGCTTCCAAAAATCTTTGTATTTCACGACTTCTGTGAAAGGGCTCAAAGATATCAATGAAGAGGGTGTGTACAGCTTCCCAGGCGAAAACCCATCCGCCGATCAGTAAACTTTCAAGCATAACTCTTGAAGCGATACCGGTTAATTTAACATCCATAAATAAACCATATGTAGTTAACAACATAATTGATATAAGAAGCAAAATCATTGACATCCTCAAAAACCTTTTTATTTTACGGCTCTCCAGACGTTTTAAAGACTTATAATAGTTATGATAGCTTATACGTATCTGGTCTTCCTTTTCTTCAATGACAGCATCTGTACTCAAGGAGAAGGTGATTTCAAGCTTTTTCCTTAAAGGAATATCTTCTGAGCATATGTCAAAAAATTCTGCCAGCTCAGAATGTATATCCCTCTTTTTAAAAACAGCATTATCCCATTCGTGGAAAAATTCAATATAGTCATTTAGAGCAACATCTATAATGATACGGTCCGTTGCATTGTTTTTTCTGAACATAGTTTCATATGGATTGGATCTTTTCATAATCTGCCTCTGAAGAACATTTATTTGTCTATTTGCATTTATTATAACACAACAAAATATCCATGGATAGATGAATTTTCCCAAGATTTTTGGGGATTTATTGCGGAAGGGGAAGATAAAAACGACAATCTTTATAAAGGAAACTATAATAAGGACGAATATTTTCTAATAATAATTGAGCTGTTAATATTTGTATGTTATAATTAAGCAATATATTTAATCTAAGAGGTAGCTGGTAATGTATAATTGTAAACTGTTTAAAATTGTTACCGTAATAATTGCATTGCTGGTCTTGGCAGGCTGTTCCAATCAACTTTCCGAAATTTATGCAAATGCTGAAGAGGGAATCATAGACTTAACCCGGCTGCAGCTTAATGATGAAATTGCTCTATTAAATGGAGAATGGGAGTTTTACTGGAATCAACTTCTGGAATCCGGTGAAACAGATGCCGGACATATAACCGGATATATCACTATTCCCAGCTCATGGAATAATTATGAAACAAAAGAAGAAACAATAAAGGGAGATGGTTATGCAACATATAAAATGACCATTATAACAAATAAAAATGAAAGATTAGCTTTGAAAATTCCAAGGCTCCATACTTCATACAGGCTTTGGGTAAATGGGGAATTGAGTGCCCAAGCAGGTATGGTGGGCATAAACAGAGATACCATGACACCCCAATACCTTCCTCAAGTTGCTTTTTTTGATTCACGGGAAGGGGCTAATGAGATAATAATTCAAGTTTCTAATTTTTATCACCGCAGCGGGGGTATATTGGAAAGTATAAAGCTGGGCGGTGAAAAACAAATTCTTGGACTGCAGTACAGAAGCATTGCATATAACATTCTTTTATTCGGGTCCTTGATGTTTATGGGATTATACCATCTTGTCCTGTTTCTTTATAGAAAAAAGAATATTTCAGCCCTGTATTTCGGCTCCTTTTGTGTATTAATTGCAGTAAGAACCTTGCTTGTAGGCGAAAGCTTTTTAATATACCTAAACCCTGCATTCAGCTGGGAAATTGCCCATAAGATAATGACACTTACATATTATTTGGGGGTTCCTCTAATAGCTATGTTTTTCCTGTCCATTTTTCCTGCATATTTTCATGTTTCAATAGTTAAGCTGGCTAAAATAATGGGAGCAGTTTTTGGACTATTGATTATTCTGACTCCAGCCAGGATTTTCA
This sequence comes from uncultured Clostridia bacterium, assembly GCA_964489345.1. Classification (GTDB taxonomy): domain Bacteria; phylum Bacillota; class Clostridia; order Tissierellales; family Sedimentibacteraceae; genus Sedimentibacter. Next base: position 1,745 of record CAZAYQ010000133.1, read on the forward strand.
CGGTTGTTAACCCGGTTTATCAGATATGGTCTGTTATTGTAATAATATATATATTTGTCGTATTGTTGAAAATTTTTAGCCATAAGGAAAAGGATAGCTGGCTTATTGTTTTGGGTGCTACTGCTCTGTTATTTACTACATTAAATGATATAGTTTTTAATAATATATGGATGAATGATAATGAGTTTTCAATTTTAAGAAGCTTGTTCAAAACAGGCAATCTTAGTTCTGTAGGACAATTAATTTTTGCTTCAGCCAATGCTTTATTGTTAGCTAAGAAATTTTCTAATTCATTGGAACAAGAGGAAATCATCACTGCAGAACTTACTGAAATAAATACAAATTTGGATACAATAGTATTACAACGAACAGTAGCATTAGTTGAATCAAATGAAAAAATTGAGCAGCAAAAATTGGAACTGGAAAAGGCAAATCAACAACTGCAGAAACTTACTTTAAAAGATTCATTAACAGATCTATGGAACAGAAGAAAATATGATGAAACCATAAATTTGGAGTGGAGCCGCTGCTTAAGATATCAAAGACCTATTGCTTTAATACTTATAGATATTGACTGCTTTAAAGAGTACAATGATTATTACGGCCACTTGACAGGTGATGAATGTCTGGCTAAGGTTGGACAATCCATTAAGAATTCATTGCAACGGGCAACCGATATGGCCGCGCGCTACGGCGGAGAGGAATTTATCCTGGTAATGCCTGAGATGGAAAAGAAGGGGGCTATAGCGGTTGCAAATGGATTGCGGCAAAAAATTGAAGCTCTTCATATTCCTCATGAGTCTTCACCGGTGAGCAGCCATGTAACTGTAAGCATAGGTGTTACATGCACAATCCCAAATATGAATTCCTCCCATGATGATTTGTTTAAAGCTGTAGATAAGGCTTTATATCAAGCAAAAGCTGATGGCAGAAACAGGGTTGATTTTTTTACCCTATAGTAATGACGAGCCATAGTAGGTGGGGCAGGCAAGATAAAGAGAGAAAAAATAAATGAAAATTATTGATGTAAATCAATTTATTATTTTGAAATATTTGTTACAATATAAATATCAAGAACAAGAAATTAAAATAGAAGGAGATAATATGGAGAAATTTAACAAAACAGTTAAAAAGCTAATGCCAACATTGGAAAAGTTCGTACCCATTGTTGACAAAGTTCATGGTAAACACCATCCGGAATTCCATGATGTTCGTAAGATATTTGATACAATTAACGATAAGGCAAAAGAAGCAGGAGCTGAAAAACCTGATTTAAGCCAAGAGTTTACCTTACTGCGCGAAGTAACAGATAATTACACCGTTCCCGGTGATGTATGTGAAAGCTATGAAGCAGTGTACAAAATGCTGTCTGAATTAGAGGAATCCTACAGGGTATAAACATCAATATCCTTAAAAAAATCTTGGTGGATCTTTTGATTTTTCATTGACAAATGTATACATATTTTAATTTATGTAGCCTTAATTAGTTCTAAAAATAACGTTAAAAATCAACCTATACATTGAATTGGTATACATAATTGATATTATGTAATTTAAAAAATTTAGCTGCAGCTAACACCCAAGGATGACATATTATTTATGAATGTGGCTTAGGAGCTTTTCTTTCATATGATTCATGAAATCTTCATGGGGTTTTTCTACAAAGAACATGGAAAGACCTCCTAAGCCCACATGAGTTCCTACCGCTACTCCCATCTGCATAATATATACTTGCCCGTCGAATCCGGCTTTTCTGAGCAATATCTTCAAATTCTCCGCTTTATTAATGTCAGATGTATATCCGATGATAACAAAATTGGTTTGCTCATAATCCACCCGGTTAATAAACTCTTGAATGTAATAATTATAAACCTTTTTACTGCCTCTCTTCTTAGCAATAACAGCGCCCTTTTTATTTTTCATTGACATAATCGGTTTTACGTTCAGTAATTTGCCTATTACACCGCTTGCATTTGACAGCCTGCCGCTTCGTATCAAACTATCCAAATCGTCTACGGATAAAAAATGCTTGATTCTGTATTTTATTGTTTCGCAGTATTCAATAAGCTCTTCAAATGTATAACCGTCCCCAATAAGCATGGCACATTTCATTATAAGCCATCCGCTTCCATGACTCATGGAAACAGAATCTATTACCTCGAATTGAATATTGGAATCAGGGTTTTGTTCATAAAATAATTCCTTGGCCAGCAATGCACCTTGGTAAGACCCGCTTGTTCCGCTTGACATACATATACAGAGCACTTTTTCATAACCCTGCTCTACAGCCCCCTTGATACAATCTATATATGATTCAGGGCTTGGCATGGAAGTAGTTGGATATGTTTTAAAAGTCATCAGATTCTTATAAAAATCATCGTTTGAAATATCTATGCGGTCCTTATATTCTTTTCCTTCAATTGAAATAACTAATGGAGCTAAGCAAATGTCGTACAGGTTTAATATATCTTGTGATAAATCACATGTTGAGTCGGCAATTAATTTTATTTTCATATAAGCTCCCATTCTTATATAGTATTTAGCTATGCTAGTATAATTTGCACTATCATACCATCCCATTAGACAGTAATCAACAAATTTTTCATTGATTATTATGTTAATAAATTGTATTATATTATCCCAGCATGAATAAGCGGGGTTAAATTTTTATATACAAATTTGTTTGCAACCTTTTACTTATTTCATCGTCAAAAGTGTAGGGAGAGAGTTATGGCGGCAGAAAAATTATTGATTAAAAACTTAAAAAGAGGCCGTGAAGAGGCATACAAACAATTAATCGAAGAATACGGGAATAGATTGCTGAGAACCTGCTGCCTGATACTGAAAGACAGGGAGGAAGCAGAGGATGTTGTTCAAGAAACATTTATAAAGGTTTTTAAGAAAATCGATACATTTAAAGAAAAATCAGGTCTTTACACATGGATTTATGCAATTGCCCTCAATCTGTCAAGAGACAGGATGAGAATGAAGCAGGATATGCTTGAGTTAAAAGATGAGTGGATAGGAAATGATGATGTGGAATCTCAAGTTGAAATAAATATTGACAGAGAGCTGTTAAGAAAAGAAATATTTGAAATGAATTCAT
>CAZAYQ010000134.1:0-4816 GCA_964489345.1 uncultured Clostridia bacterium
GAGTCTGCAACATTCACACTCTTCAATAGCTATATAGATTATCGATTTAGTGGAAAAGAAAGAGGTAATAATATGATTAATACATTAAATTTAATAGGAAACACTCCTATTGTACAACTACCGGAAGAAAATATTTATTTAAAAATGGAAAAATTCAATCCCGGCGGAAGTGTTAAGGACAGGGCAGCATTGGGAATGATTGAAGATGCCGAAGCAAAAGGATATTTAAATAAAAACAGCATCATTGTGGAGCCTACCAGCGGAAATACAGGAATTGCACTGGCACTTATTGGCAGATTGAAGGGCTATAAAGTAATAATCGTAATGCCTGAAACCATGAGCATTGAAAGAAGAAATATAATTGAGGCACATGGTGCAACACTTATACTTACAGAAGGACAAAGGGGAATGAAGGGAGCAATAGAAAGGGCCAATGAACTGCTGACTAATGATAAGAACTATTTTATGCCTGATCAGTTTAATAACCCTGCAAATCCGAGGATCCATTATGATACAACAGGACAGGAAATTATCAGGCAGTTAAACGATATTGATATATTTACAGCAGGAGTCGGTTCCGGAGGAACCATATCCGGAGTGGCAAGAAGGCTAAAGGAATACAATAAAAATATAAGAACTGCAGGGACCGAGCCCTCAAAGTCGCCTGTATTGTCCGGCGGCATCCCCTCACCCCACAAAATTCAGGGAATAGGGGCAGGTTTCATACCGGGCGCCTACAACGGAGACTATGTAGATGAAATAATTACGGTTACCGATGAGGAAGCAATTGATGCTGCTGTAGAAGTATCGGCAAAAATAGGAATGCTCATAGGTATTTCATCAGGGGCTAATGTAGCCGCGGCAAGAAAATTAGCACAAAAATACGGCAATAATAAAAAAATTCTTACCATAGCTCCTGACGGCGGAGAAAAGTATTTGTCGGTAGTTAAGTATTAATTGAAAGGAATGATAGTAATGATTAAATTTATTAAAACAATAATTGAAGATATAGATTCTGTATTTGACAGGGACCCTGCTGCAAGAAACAGGATTGAAGTTTTACTTTTGTATCCTCATATTAAAGCTTTGATAGCATATAAGATTTCTCATAAATTATATTTAAAGAAAAGATTCTTTCTGGCAAGATTCATATCAAACATTGCAAGACACAGGACAGGAATTGAAATTCATCCCGGAGCGACAATCGGGAAGGGGCTTTTCATAGACCATGGCATGGGTGTTGTAATAGGGGAAACAGCGGTTGTTGGAAACAACGTGACAATGTTTCATGGAGCCACATTGGGAGGTACCGGAAATGAAAAAGGGAAAAGGCATCCTACTGTAGGAGATAATGCAGTAATAGGAGCATCAGCAAAGATTCTCGGAAACATTTATATTGCTTCAGGAACAAAGGTAGGTGCAAATGCGGTTGTATTGAAGGATACCAGTCCTAATTCAACTTTGGTGGGAATACCTGCACGAGAGGTGAAAAAGGGAAGCAAAATTATCAGCTTGAATGAATATGCGATTTAAGGGGACACACCTTTGTCCCTAATTCACCTTCCGCAATTTGCTTTTATTGTAATATGAATCATAGGTCTCCCACTGCCTTAAGGAATCAATCATGTACCCTGTTACATTCATACCATATACGTCGTTTAGAAGATTGGATGAAATAACTTCATTTGTATTGCCGTAAGCAGCCATATTTCCTTCATCCAAAAGCAGTATATTGTCAGACAATTTTATTGCTAAATTTAAATCATGCATTACACCGATTACCGAATGACCTTCATATTTTGACCAATCTCTCAAAAAGTCGATTAATTCTGCCTGATGCTTTAAATCCAAATGGTTTGTAGGTTCATCAAGAAGTATTAATCTTGGCTCCTGAACCAGGGTTCTTGCCAGGTAAACTCTTTGAAGCTGGCCTCCCGACAAGCTATTTATCTGCTTGTGTTTTATATTATAAAGACCTACAGCTTTTAAACACTTATCTGTATATTCTCTGTCTCTTAAAGAAGGCTCCTTAAAGGTCCTCCCCTTCATATGAAGATATCTTCCCAGAAGGACCGTTTCATAAATGCTGTATGAAAAGTAAATAGTTGAAATTTGAGCCATGACAGCTATTTTCTCCGCAACCTGCCCCCTCTTCATATTATTTATATCAATCCCGTCTATTTCAATGGTGCCTTTATGAGGAATAAGACCTGAAATTGCCTTGATAAGGGTTGTTTTTCCACAGCCGTTAGGACCTATGATGCAAAGATTTTCACCCTCCTTCACACTTAAGGAGATATTATATATTACATCAATTCCGTTATAACCTGCATTAACATTTTGTAAAGTTAGCATTTATAAACCCTTCCTTCTCGAAAAGTATACATAGGCGAAAAACGGAGCTCCTATTATGGCAGTAATTGCTCCTACCGGCAATTCGGAAGGCGATATGATTGTTCTTGCCATAAGGTCGCAGATGACCATAAAGGAGCCTCCAAAAAACATTGACATAGGAATTACTATTTTGTGGCTTGAGCCGAATATTCTCCTTACCACATGAGGCGCAATTAAATCTATGAATCCGATTACTCCTACAAATGCAATAGCACTTCCCGTCAGTGCTGCTGAAAGGCCAAGGAGAATCCATTTGATTTTGTGAACATCCACTCCCATGGTGAATGCCTGGTCCTCTCCAAAAGTCATTATATCCAATTCTTTTGAAAAATATTGTACTGTTATTACACCGGTTAATACTATTGGGAAGAGTATTATTACACTTGACCAGTCCTTCAGTGAAAAACTTCCCATCTGCCAAAATGTGAGCCGGGCAAGGTGGTCTCTTGCTAATGCCATTATTAGAGTCAGTATGGCATTGACAAACAATGAAAAAACCATGCCTACCAAAATAATTGTATTAGTTTCTAAATTTTTATCCATCATAGCAGCGAACTTTACAGCAGCAAAGACTGTAGCCATGCCAAATATCAAGCCGGTTGCAGGCAGAGTCAAAAATCCCAGCAAGGGTATATTAAAGCCTGTAACTATAACTATTGCTGCTCCCAGAGAAGCGCCCGAAGACACTCCTAAGGTATAGGACGATGCAAGGGGGTTTTTTAGAACCGACTGCATTACCGAACCGCTTACAGCTACAGCCCCGCCTACTAAAAATGCCAGGAGAGCTCTTGGAAGCCTTAATTTCCATATTATTGATATGGAAGGAGTCCCTTGAATTTCAGCAGGAAGGGGTACAGAAAATATTTTGTTTGATATTACACTGATTATATGGGAAGGAGGAACGTTTACGCTTCCTAATCCCACTCCTGCCATTATTACTATAATACTGAATATTACGGATAATATTATTTTATATTTTAATTTCATTTATATAAGTCAGGATATATTGCTTTGGCCATTTGTACCAAGCCTGTAATAATATTGTGATTAGGATGAGAGGTTGCATAATTGTCAACAAAGTATACATCATTATTTTTAAGAGCTTTCATATTTTCCCAGCCGGACCGGGATTTAATCTCTTCAACAGGGTTTTCAATATAATCTACATTTGTAATTATTAGATCCGGGTCAGAAGCAATAACATTTTCTTCCGAGATAGAAATCCACATGTCATGCTCGGCCAATACATTTTCTGCTCCGATTATTTCAATCATTTCATTTAGGAATACTCCTGTACCGAAGCTGTAAAGGCTGGGTGATTCAGCTATTTCAAAATATACCGTCTTTTTATTTTCAATGGTTTTACCTATCTCTTCCACTTCTTCAATTTTGTCTATCATGCTGTTAACAAGGTCTAAGCCCTTCTCTTCAGCATCAAGGGAATGTGCAAAAAACAGTATATCTTCATAGATACCCTCTATACTTATGCTTGCCGGTATATATGCCACACAAATACCCATATCCTTAATAGGCTTGTAAGGATCATTACCTTCTGCCATAGCCATTCCCGTGGTATAAATAATATCCGGTCCTAAAGCAACCATCTGCTCCGCATCCGGTGCCATCATATCAAAGAGAGGTATGCCTTCAGGCAAGCCTTCAATATTTGCTGAATATGTATCAGCAGCAATTATTTTATTTCCAAAACCTAATTCAATTAATACTTCTGTGTTGGCCGGTGATATGGAAATTATTTTATTGATTTCGGCAGGTATTGATATTTCATTGCCCGCCCTGTCTTTTGCAGGCAGTCTTGAGTTAATATCCCCTGACTGAGGGGGGTTTGCTTGACCGGTATCGGTGCAGGCAGCAAGCAATACCATTACACAAATAAATGTTAAAATAAAAATACTTTTTCTTTTCATGTTATCCTCCATATCGCAGTCTCCGAACACAAATTTATTTGCTCCTTTTGTCGCATAAATTTGGTTCTCGTTGCGTTTGACCTACCATCAATTTCTTTCTCCTTCCAGTCGAAGAAATTGGGTTAGGTCATAAAAAAACGTCTCGTTCCCGAAACGTAAATTCCACAAGTTTTTTGGATTGACCAATTATACAGCCGCTATCGCTTTTATCCTCTGCAAAGCATAGCATTTGCGGTATCTACGCAAATAATATCGGCAGGTTTTCCGACTCAGAGGTCATTGCAGGTTTTTAACCTTCCCGGATATATCCAGTGGTTCATAAGCATAAAAACCGCTCTCTCATTACGGCAGCAGGACTGTTTGGGACTTTAACCCAATTCCCTATTATCGCATTTAAGCGCACCAATATCGAAAGATATTTAATTAACTCAAGTATATTACATTAAAATGGTATTGTCAATTATGAAAATCTGCAAATAAGCATAGAGAAAGCGAAG
>CAZAYQ010000135.1:0-4811 GCA_964489345.1 uncultured Clostridia bacterium
TAAGTAGGAAAATACGTGCGCCCCGTTACAGGCTAAGATTTGTTAGAATCTGAATTGAGAGGTCTTTTTTTATATATAAATATAAAAAGACAAGGTGGGTGGTACCGCGGAATAATCCGTCCCTGGAGCTTGTGCTTCATGGGCGGTTTTTTGTATGCCCTAACCCCATTTTTTAGAGTTTTTTTTCTAAAAAATGGCGGTAGGTCAGATGCAGCGCAATCCAAATTTATGATGGAGTCTGCGTCCCCTTCACCTATATAAACCTTATTAGAAATATAACAAATCAGTAAATACAAATAAAATACCGAAAAGGAGACAAGAAAATGGAAAGGATTATCAAAATTTTTGACACAACATTAAGAGACGGTGAGCAGTCACCGGGATGCTCCATGAATTTAAAAGAAAAAATTGAAATGGCGCAGCAGTTGGAAAGGATGAATGTGGATATTATAGAAGCAGGCTTTGCAGCAGCTTCACCGGGAGACCTGCATTCAATACAGGAAATTTCTAAAAGTATTAAATCCTGCATAGTTGCAAGTTTAGCAAGGGCAAACAGGGAAGATATCGACAAAGCCTGGGAGAGCTTAAAATATGCAGTCCACCCCAGAATTCATGTGTTCATAGCAACTTCCCCTCTGCATATGAAATACAAATTGCAGATGACCGAAGACGAAGTGCTAAACACTGCGGAAGAAATGGTTGCCTATGCCAAATCAAAATGCCGGGATATAGAATTCTCGGCTGAAGATGCAACAAGAAGCAATGTGGATTTTATTGCAAAGGTATTTGACAGGGCAATTAGAGCAGGTGCCACCACAATAAATATTCCGGACACAGTGGGATACACAATGCCTGATGAATATTATAATTTCATCACTGCCATCATAGACAGGTGCCCTGCATTAAAAACAGTCGACATATCAGTGCACTGCCATAATGACCTTGGTTTCGGGGCAGCTAATTCAATTTCTGCAATAAAAGCAGGGGCAACGCAAATTGAATGCACCGTTAACGGTATTGGAGAAAGAGCCGGAAACGCGGCATTAGAGGAAATAGTAATGGCCTTGAAGGTAAGAAAGGATATTTTAAAGGCAGATACAAGGATAGATACCAGACAGATATCCAGAAGCAGCAGCTTATTGACCAGCATTACCGGAATTAAAGTCCAGCCCAACAAGGCAGTTGTAGGTGATAATGCCTTTGCCCATGAAGCAGGAATTCATCAGCACGGTGTGTTAAAAAACAGAGAAACCTATGAAATTATGACGCCGGAATCAATTGGCCTTGATACAAACAAGCTAATTTTAGGCAAGCATTCAGGCAGACATGCCTTCAATGATAAATTAAAACAATTGGGATATGAGCTGGGCAAAGAAGAAATAGATGAAGCATTTAAGGAATTTAAAGATTTGGCTGACAAGAAAAAGGTTGTATATGACAAGGATATTGAAGCTTTGGTATCAAAGCAGATAGTTGATATTCCAAAAATATACGAGCTTGAAAAATATGTGATTAACACCGGTAATATAATTACACCAACTGCTGTAATTTCCATAAAAAAGGGCAGCGAAATTATTGAAAAAGCATCAACCGGTGAAGGGCCAATCTATGCATCATTTAGAGCAATAGAAAAAATCATCGGCAAAAAGATGGAGCTTAATGACTTTTCAATAAACTCAATAACAGAAGGCGAAGATGCCCTTGGTGATGCAATGGTTAAATTGAAAGAAGAAGACCATGTGTATGTGGGCAGGGGTTTAAGCACTGACATAATAGAATCAAGTATAATTGCATATATAAATGCAGTAAATAAAATGATTTATGCAAAAGAAGGAGTACATTAAAATGGGAATGACAATGACACAAAAGATCCTGGCTGCCCATGCAGGATTAAAGGAGCTAACAGCCGGACAATTTATTGAAATAAACCTGGACATGGTGTTAGGAAATGATATTACTTCTCCCGTTGCAATCAATGAATTTAAGAAAATGGGCGCAGTTAAGGTTTTTAACAAGGACAAAATTGCAATAGTATTAGACCACTTTGTTCCTAACAAAGACATTAAGTCAGCAGAACAATGCAAAATATCAAGAAATTTTTCCAGGGAGCAAAATATTTCAAACTTCTTTGATCTAGGTCAAATGGGTATAGAGCATGCCCTCCTGCCTGAAAAAGGACTGGTAACTGCCGGAGATGCCGTAATGGGGGCTGACTCGCATACTTGTACCTATGGCGCCTTAGGGGCATTTTCGACAGGTGTGGGCAGCACAGATATGGCAGCAGCAATGGCAACAGGACAGATGTGGCTTAAAGTACCCTCTGCCATAAAATTTAATCTTAATGGCAAATTAAATAAATGGGTAAGCGGCAAAGATATTATTCTTTATATAATAGGAAAAATCGGAGTTGACGGTGCCCTTTACAAATCAATGGAATTTACCGGCCGGGGTATAGCAGAATTATCCATGGATGACCGGTTTACAATCGCAAATATGGCAGTTGAAGCAGGGGGCAAAAACGGAATTTTCCCTGTAGATGAAAAAACCATCGAATATATTAAAGGGCATTCAAATAAAGAATACACAATTTTTCAAGCAGATGAGGATGCTGTCTTTGACCGGGTAATAGACATAGACTTAAATAAATTAAAGCCTACGGTAGCATTTCCTCACTCACCCGAGAATACAAGGCCAATTGACATGGTTGGAAATATTGAAATAGACCAGGTTGTAATCGGGTCCTGCACAAACGGAAGAATTGAAGATATGAGAGTTGCAGCAAAGATATTAAAAAATAGAAAAGTTCATCCTCAGGTTCGTACAATAATTATCCCGGCAACCCAGAAAATATATAAACAATGCATTAGCGAGGGTTTGGCTGAAATATTTATAGATGCAGGTGCAGTTATAAGTACTCCCACATGCGGGCCCTGTTTAGGCGGCTATATGGGAATACTTGCCCAGGGTGAAAGAGCGGTTGCAACAACAAACAGAAACTTTACGGGACGAATGGGACACCCCGGTTCTGAAGTGTATCTTGCAAGCCCTGCTGTGGCCGCAGCATCTGCAATTAAGGGTAAATTAGCAGATCCTGATGAAATTGAAGTGGAGGCATAAGATGAAAGTACAAGGAAAAGCATTTAAATACGGAAATGATATAGATACAGATGCAATAATCCCTGCAAGGCACTTAAATACAACTTCCCCGGCAGAATTGGCAATGCACTGCATGGAAGATATAGATAAAAATTTTATTAATGAAGTAAAAAGTGGAGATATAATTGTTGCTTTGAAAAACTTTGGCTGCGGCTCTTCGAGGGAGCACGCTCCCATTGCCATTAAGGCAGCAGGAATATCGTGTGTAATTGCCAAATCCTATGCCCGGATATTTTATCGAAATTCATTCAACATTGGGCTGGCAATTCTTGAAAGTGAGTCTGCAGCTGACAGAATTGAGGCAGGAGATGAAATTTCGGTGGACTTTGAAACAGGCTTAATATCCAATATAACAAAAGAGGAAGTCTACAAGGCTGAACCCTTCCCTGAATTCATTCAGCAAATAATAAAAAATGACGGACTTGCAGGATATGTTAAAAATAAACTGGGAGGTAAAAGTGGATTATAAAATTGCAGTGATAAAAGGTGACGGTATAGGACCTGAAATAATTGATGAAGCAATTAAGGTTTTAAATGTAACAGGAAAAAAATACGGTCACAACCTTCAATATATAGAAACATTGGCAGGCGGAGCTGCAATAGACCAGGCAGGTACCCCCCTTCCTATGGAAACATTAAATATCATAAGAGCTGCTGATGCCTTGTTATTTGGTGCAGTGGGAGGGCCTAAGTGGGACAGCCTTCCCGGCAGTGAAAGGCCTGAGCAGGGGCTTCTTAAGCTTCGCAAAGAATTAGGCCTCTATGCCAACCTTCGACCTGCCGTAATATTCGATGAACTGAAAGATTCCTGCCCCTTAAGACTGGACTTGGTGGAAGGAGGTTTAGATATTTTAATTATAAGGGAGCTTACAGGGGGAATATATTTCGGTAAAAAATACACAGGAAAAGATAAGGCTGCAGATATAATGGAATACAGTAAGTATGAAATAGAAAGAATAGCCCGCATAGCCTTTGAATCAGCAGAAAAAAGAAACAAGCGCCTGGTCAGTGTTGATAAGGCAAATGTGCTGGAAACGTCAAGATTATGGCGAAAAACTTTCGAAGAGACTGCTTTAAAATACCCGGAAGTTGAACTTAAGCACATGTATGTGGACAATGCGGCAATGCAGCTTGTGGCAAACCCTAAACAATTTGATGTAATAGCAACGGAAAACATGTTTGGAGACATCCTTTCAGATGAAGCAGGCATGATAACCGGTTCCATAGGTTTGCTGCCCTCTGCATCATTAGGAGTAAATTACGGCATGTATGAGCCGATTCACGGGTCTGCCCCCGACATAGCCGGTCAAAATAAAGCAAACCCCATAGCTGCAATACTCTCTGCAGCAATGATGCTCAAGTATTCATTTAAGCTGGAGGAGGAATCCAAAAATATCGAAAGGGCAGTTAAAAAGGCACTGTCAAAAGGATACAGAACAGCGGATATCGCAAAAAACGAGGAAAGAGTAGTATCAACAGTTGAAATGGGAAATATCATCGCAGGTTTCATATGATATTTTTGGGGACGGTTTTGGGGACGGTTCTTTTTGTTCTCAGGGCTAATTCTTTTGTCTATTTCTTCATTTAGGCTGTTGTTGCTTGTCATGTCCCCTGAACATCCCTTTTGTCAAGAACAAAAAGAACCGTCCCCAAAA